>JBDLVO010000494.1:0-3809 GCA_039804805.1 Pseudomonadota bacterium | reverse complement strand
CGCCACCTTGCGGGCGCGATCGACCACCACCTCGGCCCGGCCGGCGACGCAATGGCGGGCCCCGGCGGCCTCGATCGCGGCGGCGGTGGCGGGATCTTCGCCGATGGTCAGCTCGACCCCGTCGCCGAGGATCCGCGCCAGCACCGCCGGGGCGATGCACAACGCGCCGACCGGCTTGCCGGCGGCGACCATCGCCCGCACCGCCCGCTCGACCCCGGGATCGACGGTGCAGGCGGCGCCCTCGGTGGCGAAGCTGCTGAGATTCTTGGCCGCGCCGAAGCCGCCGGGCAGGATCAGCGCGTCGGTCTCGGCCGGATCGAAGGTCGCCAGATCGGCAATCTGGCCCCGGGCGATGCGGGCGGATTCGACCAGGACGTTGCGGCTTTCGCCCGGGGCAACCTGCCCGGAGAGGTGGTTGACGACATGCATTTGCGGTCGGTCGGGCGCGTAGCAGCGATAGCGGCCGCCCAGGCGGTCGATCGCCAGCAGGGTCAGGACCGCTTCATGGATCTCGCTGCCGTCGAACACGCCGCAACCGGACAGGATCACGGCGAAGCGCGGATGCTGGGTCATCGAAACCTCCCTTTTGGCGCCGGGCTGGCGGCCGATTATACGAATTCCCGCCGCCGGGGCCATGGTCTATCCTTGCCGCCGACATTCCCCCGACTGCCCAGGAGGCTCGCATGACCCGCGCTTACGACCGGCTGGAACGCCGGTTCCATCAGGCCTCGGTGATCGGCGACGCCCTGTCGATGCTGCACTGGGACATGGCGACGATGATGCCGGACGGCAGCGCCGAATCCCGCGCCGAGCAGATCGCCGTGCTGCGCGGCCTGCATCACCAGATCCTCACCACCCCCGACCTGCCCGATCTGCTCGACGCCGCCGCCGGCGAGGAATTGGAGGAATGGGAGCACGCCAATCTGGCCGAGATGCGGCGCGACTGGATCCACGCCGCCGCGCTGCCGCCCGCTCTGGTCGGCGCCCTGGCCCGGGCCGAGGCCGCCTGCGAGATGGCGTGGCGCGAGGCCCGCGCCAACGCCGATTTCCCGGCGGTGCTGCCGACCCTGCGCCCGCTGCTCGGGCTGGTGCGCGAGGTGGCGGCGATCAAGGCCGAGCGGCTGGGGGTCGATCCCTATGACGCCCTGCTCGACCAGTACGAGCCGGGTGGACGCGCCGCCGCGATCGAGGCGGTGTTCGACCCGCTCGAAGCCTTCCTGCCCGGCTTCCTGGCCGAGGTGCTGGAGGCGCAGCGGCGCAATCCGCCGCCGCCGGCGCCGCCCGGACCGTTCCCGGTCGAACGCCAGCGGGCGCTGGGGCTGGAGATGATGACCCGGCTCGGCTTCGATTTCGACCATGGCCGGCTCGACGTGTCGCACCATCCGTTCTGCGGCGGCCATGCCGAGGACACCCGCATCACCACCCGCTACGACACCGGTGATTACGCCTCGGCCCTGCTCGGGGTGATCCACGAGACCGGCCACGCCCTCTACGAATTCGGCCTGCCCGGCGGCCGCTGGCGCCACCAGCCGGTCGGCCGCGCCCGGGGCATGATGCTGCACGAATCGCAGTCGCTGCTGTTCGAGATGCAGGTGGCCCGCTCGCGCCCGTTCGTCGCCTTCGCCGCGCCGCTGATCCGCGCCGCCTTCGACGGCGCCGGCCCGGCCTGGTCGGAAGAGGCGCAGTACCGGCGCGGCATCGCCGTCCACCCCGGCTTCATCCGGGTCGAGGCCGACGAGGTGACCTATCCCGCCCATGTCATCATCCGCACCCGGCTGGAACGGGCGCTGATCGCCGGCGCGATGGATCTCGACGACCTGCCGACCGCCTGGGGCGAGGGCTATCGCCGCCTGCTCGGCCTGACCCCGCCCGACGACGCGGTCGGCTGCCTCCAGGACATCCACTGGTACAGCGGCTCCTGGGGCTATTTCCCGACCTACACCCTGGGGGCGATGGCCGCCGCCCAATTGTTCGACGCCGCCCGCAGCACCCTGCCCGAGCTGGAGGCCGGGCTGGCCCGGGGCGAGGTGCGGCCGCTGCTCGACTGGCTGCGGGGGGCGATCCACCAGCGCGGCTCGTCCGGCTCGACCGCCGAGTTGCTGACCGCCGCCACCGGCCGCCCGCTCGACCCTGCGGTGTTCGTCGCCCATCTGCGCCGACGCTATCTGCCATGAGGCCGATGTTCTTTTTCGGCACCCTGATGGACCCCGACGTGCTGGCCTTGGTGCTGGACCATCCGCTCGACCGCCTGACCATCGCCCCGGCGACGGTGCGCGGCCATTTGCGCCTGCACGTCGCCGGCCGCTCCTATCCGATGCTGGTGCCACATCCCGGCGGCCGGGTCGCGGGCCATCTGGTCGGCGGCCTCGATCACGACGACCGCGCCCGCCTCGCTTATTACGAAGGCTGGGAATATGACGTCGGCCCAATCGCGGTGACCGGCCCCGACGGCCGGACGGTGACGGCCGAGATGTATGTCTGTCCGCCCGAGGTGGCGGCCGACCGCCGCCCCTGGCGACTCGACCGCTGGCAGAGCGTGCACAAGGCCGGCTACCTGCCGCGCCTGCGCCGGCTGATGGCCGGCTTCGAGACCGGCGGCCCGCGTCCGCCGCTGTCGCCCGGCGCCGTCCGGGGGGCCACCGCGCCGCCTAAGGCGGGCTGTCGCCCCGCGCGCTTCGCGCGGGGAGCAGGCCTCCCCGAACCCCTCCCTTTTTTATCGATGAATCAAAAGGGGGTCCGGGGCATCGCCCCGGCGGGCGCGCGGGCAGAGCCCGCGTAACTGGTTGATTGGGCGCGCGGGCAGACCCGCGCGTCAGCGCTTGATGCCGCAGGCCTTGTCGGCGGCGGCGAGGGCGGCGCCGAAGCCGTTGAGCGGGAGGGTGGCGCTCAACGCCGCCCCCTTGGCCGGGGTGGCGTGCAGCGAGGCATCCTTGGCCTTGCGCAGGGCGGCGATGATCGCCTTGTCGGTATCGGCGTCGCGCGCCCAGGCCCGGTCGCCCCGGGTGAACAGGACGTGTTTGACGGTGCCGATCTGGAGTTCGACGTCGGATTCCTTCTTGAAGCCGTAGCTGCCGTTGAGGCTGACCTCGTCCTGGCTCTTGGCGCCGGGGCGATGGGTGACGATCAGGAAGGTCGAGGTCTTGCCGCTCTCGCCACCGGTGACCTTGGTGGCGGCGGCGGCGAGATAGCAGGTCTTGGTGGCGCCGTCGCCATAGGCGAAGGCCTCCCACGATCCAAAGCTGCCCAGGCGCTTGGACGCCTCCGCCGCGGCCTTGTCCGCGGCGACGGCGGAGCCGGGCAGCCACAGCAGCGAGAGCGCGACAACGGTGGCGAGACGGGAGATCATCGGCGGCCTCCAGGCGGAAGAAAAGGAATCAAAAGGGCCCAACCTCACGGCCGGGCCCTTCGACAGGGTCGTGTCGTTGCCCGGACTTTAGGGCAGGACGATCTCGACGCGACGGTTCTGCGGCTCGCGGACGCCGTCGGCGGTGGCGACCAGCGGCGAGGACTTGCCCTTGCCGACCACGTCGATCTGCGACGCCGGGATGCCCTGCTTGACCAGTTCGGCCTTGACCGCGTTGGCGCGGTTGACCGACAGACGCTGGTTGTAGCGCTCGCTGCCCGACAGGTCGGTGTGACCGGTCAGCTCGATGCGGGCGGCACCGGTGGTGCGGGCGGTGGTGGCGGCCTGCTGGATGATGCGCGAGGCTTCCGGGGTGATGGCGGTCTTGTCGAAGTCGAAGAACACCATGAAGTTACGCTTGGCCGCGACCGGCTTCGGCGCCGGCGGGACATAGGCCGTAGCGGGC
>JBDLVO010000493.1:0-4114 GCA_039804805.1 Pseudomonadota bacterium | reverse complement strand
AGCAGGAAGCACACCACCGACAGCAGGTGGCCGAACGGGCGGGTCACCCACACCGTCTGCGCCCAGCGGATCTCGTGGCGCAGCAGGTCGGACAGCCGGGTCTCGTTGACCATGGTGGTGACCGGATGGGCCGACAGCCGCACCAGCCAGCCCGCCTCGGTCAGCCGTTCGCCGATCTCGTGGTCGTCGGCGAAATGGTCGGCCACCGCCTTCAGCCCGCCGACCGAATCGAGCGCGGCCCGCCGCAGCAGCAGCACCGCCCCCATCGCGCAATCGATGCCGTTGATCGCCTTGTCGAGCAGCACCGAGGGCAGAATCCAGCCATTGACGTTGAGGGCGCCCAGCCGCGACACCCAGCCGGCGGTGGGCTGGCCGACATAAGGGCATGATACCGCCCCCACCGCCGGGTTGGCGGTCATCTCGGCGGTGATCGCCCGCAACGCGCCCGGCGCGATCTCGATGTCGCTGTCCGACAGCATGATCAGGTCGTGGCGGCAGGCCGTCTGCATGTTGACCAGATTGCTGATCTTGAGGTTGCTGCCGTGCAGCCGGCTGTCGCACACCAGCGCGATCTCACGCTCCGGGAACTCGCGTCGCAGCCGTTCGACCACCGCCACCGCCGGGTCGTCGGCATGGCGGACGCCGAACACGATCTGGAAATCGGGGTAATCCTGCTGGCAGAACGAACGCAGGCATTCATACAGCCGGGGTTCGGCGCCGCACAGCGGCTTCAGCACCGACAGCGGCGGCAGCTCCGGCGCCGCTTCGCGCCAGCGCCACGACCGCGCCGGACCGGGGGGACGGCCGCTCCGCCAGCCCAGCACCTGACGCAGCCCGAGGCCGGTATAGGCCGCCCCCGCCGTTACCGCCAGCGCCAGGGCGGCCTGCCCTCCACCGATGCCCGTGATCTCCATGCCGTACCCCATCGTAACGGTCGGTAACGGACCGCATCCGCCATTGGGTGGGAATATACGACAAAACTCAGCCGGTCCAGAGGAATGTACGTAACTCCACCGATGGGCGTTGGAGGTAAGCTTTTAGGTCTTCCGTCGGGGTCAGTTTCGCTCGATCAGTTCGATGCGGTAACCGTCGGGATCCTCGACGAAGGCGATCACGGTGCTGCCGTGTTTCATCGGCGCGGGGGCGCGGACGAGCTTGGCCCCGGCCTCGGCCAGCGCGGCGCAGGCGGCATGGATGTCGGGCACGGCCAAAGCGAGGTGGCCGAAGCCGGTGCCGAGATCGTAGGAGGGCGTGTCCCAGTTATGGGTCAGTTCGACCACGGTGTGATCGGATTCGGCGCCATAGCCGACGAAGGCCAGGGTGAAGCGGCCTTCGGGGTAGTCGGTGCGGCGCAGCAGCTTCATTCCCAGCAGGCGGGTATAGAAATCGATCGAGCGGTCGAGATCGCCGACCCGGATCATGGTGTGGAGCAGCCGCCAGCCGGCGGTGTCGGGGGCAGTGGTCATCAGGGCTCTCCTGGTGATGAGGATCCGCCCGGCAGACTGCCCCGAACCGCGCCGCCGGCCAAGAGCCGGCTGCGGTGCCGAGGATGAAATCGGGGACAGGAAAGCCGGCCGCCGCCGTTCAGCGGATCGGCCGCAGGGCGTTGAGCAGCAGGCCGAGGGTGGTGCCGTTGTGCAGCAGCGCGGTCAGGGTGGGGGAGAGCAGGCCGCCGGCGGCGGCGGCCAGGATCGCGGTGTTGCCGCCGACGGTCAGGCGGTAATTGCTGGCGATGCGGGCCATCGCGGCATTGGCGACCGCCTTGGCGGTGACGATGCCGGAGAAGCGGTCCTCCAGCAAGGCGATGTCGGCGGTGAGGCGGGCGATGTCGGCGCCCTTGTGCATCGCGATGCCGACATGGGCGCCGGCCAAAGCGGGGGCGTCGTTGATGCCGTCGCCGACAAAGGCGATGCGGTGGCCCCGCGCGGCCAGTTCGCCGATGATCCGCGCCTTGTCCTGTGGCAGCAGGCCGGCATGGAAGCCGTCGAGGCCGAGGCTGGCGGCCAGTTCGGCGGCGCGGTCGGGATGGTCGCCGGTCAGCATCAGGATCCGCTCGACCCCGAGGCCGCGCAGACGGCCCAGCCCCTCGGCGCAATCGGGGCGCAACTGGTCCTTCAGCGCGATCAGCCCGAGCAGCCGGCCGCCGAAGCCGATGAACAGCAGGGTCTTGCCGGCCTGATAAAGGTCGTCGATCAGTTCGGCGCAGGCCGAGACGTCGATTCCCTCGTCTTCCTCGACGAAATGGCGCGAGCCGATGACGATGCGGCGGCCGTCGATGGTGCTGGCGACGCCGTGGGCGACGATGAACTGCACCTCCTGATGGTCGAAATGGTGGTGGTTCTGAGTGGCGCGGGCGGCGTTGACCACCGCCAGGGCGAGCGGGTGGAAGTAATGCTCCTCGACCGAGGCGGCGAGGCAGATCAGATCCTCCGGGCTGTAGGCGCGGTCGAAGGCGATCGAATCCGTCACCTCGAGGCAGCCGGTGGTCAGGGTGCCGGTCTTGTCGAATACGAAGGTGTCGGCCTGGGCGAGGCGTTCCAGCGCGCTGGCGCCCTTGACCAGCACCCCGTTGCGGCCGGCGCCGTACATCGCCGCCTTGAACGCCACCGGGGTCGCCAGCTTGAGGGCGCAGGAATAATCGGCCTGCAACACCGAGGCGGCGCGGCGCCAGTTGCCGGTCAGCAGATAGGTCGCCCCGGCCAGCCGCATCACCCCGGGCACCAAGCGGTCGGCCAGGCGCGAGGCCTCGATCTGCGCCTCGCTCTTGGCGGCCAGCGATTGTTCGACGTAATCGGCGATGCGGGCGGCGGCGGTGCCGGCCCCGACCTGCTCGGCATAGATCGCGAGGCGGCCATCCTCGACCAGGGTGCCGGACAGCACCCCGTCGCCCCGGCCCTTGGCCACCGAGACGCTCTCGCCGGTCATGGTGGCTTCGTTGACGGTGGCCTCGCCGTTGAGCACGGTGCCGTCGACCGGGATCACCGCGCCGGTGGCGACGATCACCGTGTCGCCGACCTGGACCTCTTCGGCCGGGATCTGGATCTCGACCCCGTCGCGCAGCAGCCACAGGCTGTCGGCGGCCGGGCGCAGCAGGGTCTTCAGCAGGGCGTCGGAGCGGCGGGCGATCGAGTCCTCCAGCACCTCCCCCAGCGTCACCAGGAAAATGGTGGTGGCGGCGGCGATGCTGTCGCCCCGGGCCAGCGAGATCGACACCGCCAGCCCCTCCAGCCCGTGCGAGGTCAGGCCGTTGTCGCGCCAGTCCTCCCAGGCGTGACGCAGCAGCGGCAGCGAGGCGACCAGGGTCAGCGGCAGCCGCAGCGGCGCCGGCAGCATCAGGGTGCCGGCCAGCGCCATCAGGGCGCCGCCGAGCCCGCCCGGGGGCGGGGAGGGCGGTACCGCCACCGGTGGCGACTGGCTGAGGTCGATCCGCCCCAGCGCGGCGATCTGGCGGCGCAGGCTGGCCGGGGTGGCGCGGGCGGGATCGAATTCCAGCACCAGGGCGCGGGCGGCGGGATTGACCCGGGCCGAGCGCACCCCGTCGAGGGCCAGCGCGGCGGCGCGCAGGGTGTCGGGGCACAGCGCCCCGTGATGCGGGCGTGATCGGTAGCGCAGGCGGACCCGCCCCGGCAGGCAGTGAACGATTTCGACCACCAGATCCAGGGCGGTGCTGGTCATCTCAGTCCACTCCACCCTGACCGGACTGCATCTCGGCCTGGATGTCGGCGATCTGCTCCTTCACCTCCTCGATCCCGCCGAGCAGGCCGTTATAGAGCTTGACGCCGGAGGCCAGCAGCTTGCCGCGCAGTTCGTCGTCGCTGAGGACATAGGCCGCGGCGGCGCCGATCGCCGCGCCGACCAGGAATTGCTCGGTGCGGCCGGACGGCAGCAGCCGGCCCAGCCCGGCGAGCAGCCCGGTGCCGGCGCCGCCCTGCGGGGCGTAGACATAGCCGGGCGGCACGCGGCGGCCGGTGACCGGGCAGACCGTCCAGTTCTTCTTGCCCTTATTCTTCTTCTTCTTCTTCGACACGGCTCGGCTCCTCGATGGCGGGGACAAATCCGGCGGCTCCGGCCGGACGCAGGGCATATTCGGCGGCGATCACCCCGGCGGTGGCCA
>JBDLVO010000492.1:0-4721 GCA_039804805.1 Pseudomonadota bacterium | reverse complement strand
TAGCTGGTGTTCCTTCAGGTGTTGCAGCAGCACCCCACCCGCGCCGTGCAGGATCGCTTTCGGCAGGCCGGTGGTGCCCGAGGAATAGAGGATGTACAGCGGGTGATTGAACGGCAGCCGTTCGAAGCAGATCTCGCCGGGCGGGTGCGGGGCGAGAAAGGAATCGAGCCCCACCGCCCGGGGCAGGCCGGACAGATCGGGCGCCGGATCGAGATAGGGCACCACCACCAGGGTTTCGACACTCGGCAGGCCGGCGAGGATCCCCGCCAGCTTCGGCCGCACGTCGTGGCGCTGGCCATTGTACCAGTAGCCATCGACCGCCAGCAGCAGCCTGGGGGCGATCTGGCCGAAGCGATCGACCACGCCGCGCACGCCGAAATCGGGCGAGGCCGACGACCACACCGCGCCGAGGCTGGCCGCCGCCAGCATCGCCGCGATGGTTTCCGGCAGGTTGGGCAGGAAACCGGCGACGCGGTCGCCACATCCCACCCCGTGCGCCCGCATGGCCGCCGCCAGCCGCGACACCAGGGCGTACAGCTCGCCGAAACTCAGCCGGCGCCGGACCTCATCCTCGCCCCAGAACACCAGGGCGTCGGCGTCGTCGCGGCGGCGCAACAGGTTCTCGGCGAAATTGAGCCGGGCTTGCGGGAACCAGATCGCTCCCGGCAGACGGTCGGGATCATCGACGGCGGAACCGTCGCCGCGATCGCCGATCACCCCGGTGAACGCCCAGACCTCGTCCCAGAACCGGTCGGGCTGTGCAACCGACCAACGCCACAGATCCGCCATGTCGGCCAGAGTCAGGCCGTGCCGATGGTTGACCCGATCGATGAAGGCGGTCAGCCGCGCGGCGGCGATCCGCTCGGGGCCGGGCTGCCACAGGGGTGTCGACATGCTGGGATCTCCCTGGCTCGGGTGGTGGGGATTGATGGCGGGATCAGGCGGGCGGCGGCGGTGCCGGCGCCCGCGCCATCAGGGCCTGTCCGGCGCGCGAGGCGTTGGGGCGGCCGAGCCGGGCGCTGATCCAGGCGCCGACGGCGGCGACCGCGCCGGTCTCCACCCCGGTCTCGATGCCGAGACCGTCCAGCAGATACAGCACGTCCTCGGTGGCGACGTTGCCGGTGGCGCCGGGGGCGAACGGGCAGCCGCCCAGACCGGCCACCGCGCTGTCGAACACCGCGATGCCCTCTTCGAGGCTGGCCAGCACATTGGCCACCCCCTGGCCGTGGGTGTCGTGGAAATGCATCGCGATCCGTTCGCGCGGGATCCGTCGCGCCACCGCCTCGATCACCCGCCGCACCGCGTCGGCGGTGCCGATGCCGATCGTGTCGCCGAGCGAGATCTCGTCGCAGCCGAGATCGGCCAGCCGCGCGGCCATCTCCGCCACCGCCTCCGGCGCCACCGCTCCGTCATAGGGGCAGCCGGCGATGCAGGAGACGTAGCCGCGCAGGCCGAGCCCGGCGGCCCGGGCCTGTCGCGCCACCGGGGCGAGGCGGTCGAGGCTTTCCGCGCGCGAACAGGCGATGTTGTGCCGGCTGAACCCCTCGGAGGCGGAAACGAACAGCGCCGCCGCCTCCACGCCCGCCGCCAGCGCGGCGTCGAGTCCCTGAAGGTTGGGCACCAGCGCCGGATAGGACACCCCCGGGCGGCGGCGGAGGCGGCGGTAGACCTCGCCGCTGTCGGCCATCTGCGGCACCCGTCTCGGGGCGACGAAGGCGCCGGCCTCGATCACCGGCAGGCCGGTGGCGGCCAGCCGCTCGATCAGTTCGAGCTGGGTTTCCAGCGGCACCGCCCGCGATTCGTTCTGCAATCCGTCGCGCGGTCCGGTTTCAACCAGCCGGACCCGGCGGGGGCGGGCGCTCATCTCACGCCTCCCCGACGGCGAAATCGACCAGTACCGCGCCGTCCTCGACCAGGGCGCCGATCGGATAGGGCAGGGCGGTGACGGTGCCGTCGGCCGGGGCGGTCAGGGTGTGTTCCATCTTCATCGCCTCCATCACCACCAGCGGCTGCCCCTGGCCGACCCGCATCCCGGGTTCGACCAGCAGGGCGGTGACAACCCCGGGCATCGGCGCCACCACCCCGCCTCCGGCGAGGTCGGGGGCGTCGGCGGGCAGGGGGTCGACGATCGACAGAACATGGCTGCGGCCGTCGAGGAACAGGGTGATCCGTCCGTCGCGATGGACGAAGCCGGCGCGGCGCCGCGTCGCTCCCAGCGTGGCCTCCAGCCGTCCGTCGGGGGCGAGGGTGCCCCGGGCCTCGACCCGTCCCCCCGGCAGCGTCAGCTCGTAGCCCCAGGGACGGTGGATCAGGGGCACCACCACATCCTGGGCGCCGTGGTACAGATGCAGGCTGTCATGCGCGTCGTCGTTGAGACGCCAGCCATCCGGGCGGCCCCAGGGGCTGTAGGGGTCGGCTGAGCGCGCCGCCGCCGCCGCCGCCTCGGTCCGCTGCTCCAGCAGCAGACCGAGGCAGGCCAGGCCCAGCACGCTGTCGGACACCGGCGGCGGCGCGGGCGGCGGCGGCGGCAGCAGGGTGTCCTGATGGCGGGCGATGAAGCCGGTGTCCAACTCGGCGGCGGCGAAGGCGGGATGGGCGGCGATCGCGGCCAGCAGACCGAGATTGGTGGCGGTTCCGGTCAGCTCGGTGGCGGCGAGGGCGGCGCGCAGCCGGCGGATCGCCCCGGCGCGGTCCTCGTCCCACACGATCAGCTTGGCGAGCATCGGGTCGTAATGAACGCCGATGCGGTCGCCCGCGCGCACCCCGCTGTCGATGCGCAGATGGGGGCCGGCTTCGGGAAAGCGAAGATGTTCTATCCGGCCGGTGGCGGGCAGGAAGTCGCGCTCGGGATCCTCGGCATAGAGACGGACCTCGATCGCGGCGCCGTGAAGCGCCAGCTCGTCCTGGCGGCGGGGCAGCGGCTCGCCGGCGGCGACCCGGAGCTGCCATTCGACCAGATCGAGGCCGGTGATGGCTTCCGTCACCGGATGCTCGACCTGGAGCCGGGTGTTCATTTCCATGAAATAGAACGCGCCGTCGGCGTCGAGCAGGAATTCGACCGTGCCGGCCCCCTGATAGCCGATCGCCCGGGCGGCGGCGACCGCCGCCGCCCCCATTCGCTGGCGCAGGGCGGGGGAGAGGCCGGGGGCGGGGGCCTCCTCGATGATTTTCTGGTGGCGGCGCTGGATCGAACAATCGCGCTCGAACAGCGAGAGGGCGTGGCCGTGGCTGTCGGCGAACAACTGGATTTCGACGTGGCGCGGCCGCGTCAGGTATTTCTCGATCAACACCCGGTCGTCGCCGAAGGCGGCGGCGGCCTCGCGCCGGGCCGCCGCCAGGGCCGCCGCGAAATCCCCGGCCCGTTCGACCACCCGCATCCCCTTGCCACCGCCGCCGGCCGAGGCCTTGATCAGCACCGGATAGCCCAGCCGGTCCGCCGCCTCGGCCAGCCGCGCCGGGTCCTGGTCGGCGTCGTGATCGCCGGGCACCAGCGGCACCCCGGCCCGCGCCATCAGCGCCTTGGCCTCGCTCTTGTCGCCCATGGCGCGGATCGCCGCCGGCGGCGGGCCGATGAACACCAGCCCGGCCTCGGCGCAGGCCTCGGCGAAGGCGGCGTTTTCCGACAGGAAGCCGTAGCCGGGATGAACCGCCCGCGCCCCGCTGGCCCGCGCGGCGGCGATGATCCGCTCGGCGCACAGATAGGATTCGCGGCTGGGGGGCGGGCCGATTTCCCACGCTTCGTCGGCCAGGGCGACATGGGCCGCGTCGGTGTCGGCGATGGAATGGACCGCGACGGTGGCGATGCCGAGGCGGCGGGCGGTGCGGATGACGCGGCAGGCGATCTCGCCCCGGTTGGCGATCAGGATCTTGTCGAACATCGGCTCACGTCCTCCAGACGGGTGGGCGTTTTTCAAGGAAGGCGGCGATGCCCTCGCGTCCCTCGGGAGAGGCGCGCCGTTCGGCGATGCGCCGGGCGGTGTCCTGATCGAGCGCCGGGCCGGGCGGGCGGCCGGCGACGGCGAAGATCAGCTCCTTGGCGGCGGCCTGGGCGCCGGGGGCGCCCTCGGCCAGCCGGGCCAGCAGCGTCTCGGCAGCCACCTCCAACTCGCCGGCCGGCACCACCTGATCGACCAGCCCGAGCCGGAGCGCGGTGGCGGCGTCGAACCGCTCGGCGGTCAGGAACCAGCGCCGGGCGGCGCGGACCCCGATCGCGGCGATGACGTAGGGCGAGATCACCGCCGGGATCAGCCCGAGCCGGACCTCGGACAGGCAGAACGTGGCGTCCTCGGCGGCCACCGCCAGATCGCAGCAGGCCACCAGTCCGAGTCCGCCGCCGAACGCCGCGCCCTGGACGCAGGCCAGGGTCGGCTTGGGCAGGTGATTGAGGGTCCGCATCAGGGTGGCCAGGGCCTCGGCATCGGCGCGGTTCTCGTCGGGGCCGTAGCCGGCCATCCGTCGCATCCAGTCGAGATCGGCCCCGGCCGAGAAGCTCGGGCCCGCGGCCATCAGCCGCACGGCGCGGACGGCGGGATCGGCGCCGAGCGCGGCCAGCGCCCGGGTCATCTCGGCGATCATGGTTTCGTTGAAGGCGTTGTGCCGCTCCGGCCGGGCCAGGGTCAGGGTGGCGAGCCCGTCGGCCCGGCGGTCGAGGCGGAGGGTGGTGGCGGGATCCTGCATCGCCGCCTCACATCCGGAAGATGCCGAAGGGGGTGGGCTCGATC
>JBDLVO010000491.1:0-5170 GCA_039804805.1 Pseudomonadota bacterium | reverse complement strand
CGGCCCCTACAAGGCCTTCACCAGCAAGAACGGGGTGCGGCGCAAGGATTGCTCGGCCTGTACCCTGCCCCATGACGGCTACAAGCAGTCCTGGGGCTTCATCCAGAAATGGCTGGCCGAGCCGGTGCCGTGGGACGGCGGCGAACAGACCCGCCCCTGGCCGAAACACCCCGAAGATTCGTCCCCCGGCTGACCCCCCCTCTTTTCTCCAATAAAAAGAAGGGGGTTTGGGGCATCGCCCCAAGCCGGGCCGGTGGGCGGCAGCCCGCCTAACCTGTGTCTGTTTGCGCGCGAAGCGCGCGGGGCGGCAGCCCCGGCAACGACTCAGGCGGCGGCGGCGAAGGCCTGATCGAGATCCCACAGCAGATCGTCGATATCCTCGGTGCCGACCGAGAGACGGACCTGCTCGGGCTTGACCCCGGCCAGCCGCTGCTCCGCTTCGCTGAGCTGACCGTGGGTGACGGTGGCGGGGTGGACGATCAGCGACTTCGAATCGCCGACATTGGCGAGGAAGGAGAAGATCCGGGTCGCCTCGATCAGCTTGCGCGCCTGGGCCAGCCCGCCCTTGACCCCGAAGGTCAGGATCGCCCCGGCCCCTTTCGGCAGATATTTGCGCGCCAATTGATAATAGGGGCTGCTGGGCAGGCCGGGATAGGCGACCCAGGCCACCTCGGGCCGCTGTTCCAGCCATTCGGCGATGCGCTGGGCGTTGGCGACCTGACGTTCCAGCCGCAGCGACAGCGTCTCGATCCCCTGAAGGAACAGGAAGGCGTTGAATGGGCTGAGGGTCGGGCCGAAATCGCGCAGGTAATGCAGCCGCAGCTTGATGATGTAGGCGATGTTGCCGGCGCCGGGATAATTGCCCCACTTGTCCCAATGGACGAAGCCGCCATAGGCCGGGTCCGGGGTGGTGAAGTCGGGGAAATTGCCGTTGGCCCAGTTGAAGTTGCCGCCATCTACCACCAGCCCGCCGATCGAGGTGCCATGGCCGCCGAGGAACTTGGTGGCGGAATGGACGCTGATGTTGGCGCCGTGGTCGAACGGGCGGAACAGATAGGGCGTGCCGAAGGTGTTGTCGATGATCAGCGGGATACCGTGGGCCTCGGCGACGCGGGCGACCGCCTCGAAATCGATCACGTTGATGTCGGGATTGCCGATGGTCTCGACGAAGATCGCCTTGGTGCGCGGGGTGATCGCGCGGGCGAAAGTGTCGGGATCGGCCGGATCGACCAGGGTGGTGCGCACCCCGTGCTTGGGCAGGGTGTTGACGAACAGGTTGAAGCTGCCGCCATACAGGGTCTTGGCGGCGACCACCTCGTCGCCGGCATGGGTCAGGTTGAGGATCGACAGCGCGGTGGCCGCCGAGCCCGAGGCCAGCGACAGCGCCCCGCTGCCGCCTTCCAGCGCGGCGAGGCGGTTTTCCAGCACCTCGTTGGTCGGGTTGGTGATCCGGGTATAGTCGAAACCGAATTCCTCGACCGAACTGATCGCCTTGGCGGCGGCGAAGTCCTTGAAGACGAAAGAGGTGGTCTGATAGATCGGCACGGCGCGGGCGCCGGTGGCCGGGTCGGGGCTCTGACCGGCATGAAGCTGCCGGGTGGCGAAGCCGAAATCGCGTTCACTCATGGTCGGATCCTTGGCGGCGGGGTCAGACGAAATAATGCTCAGGGTCGATCCGGTAGGGATCGAGCACGGTATCGACGTCGATCCGGAGCGCGCTGTTGAACAGGTTGTTGACGATCATCAGGGTGCCGAACACGGTCAGATCGACGAT
The DNA here is from genome assembly GCA_039804805.1 of Pseudomonadota bacterium. Classification (GTDB taxonomy): domain Bacteria; phylum Pseudomonadota; class Alphaproteobacteria; order Rhodospirillales; family Magnetospirillaceae; genus Phaeospirillum. The sequence continues at coordinate 3,396 of JBDLVO010000491.1, read as the reverse complement.
CTGACGCGGGGTGAAGGCAGCCTGGAGCCGGGCGAACAGGGCGTCATCGACCCGGTTGGCGTCGCGGGCGAGCTGCTGGCCGCAATCCCACAGCAATTGTTCGGCGGTGGTCAGGACCAGCGCCTCGGGGTCCTCGCCCCAGCCGATGATCTCGCGGCGCATGAAGGTGGTGCACAGCTCGCAGGCATTGGCCCTGGAGATCGCGAAGCAGAACAGCACCGCCCCGCGCGAGCCGATCACCGGGGCGACCTGCTCGAACAGCCGGTACCACTGGAGCACGGCCTCGAGCGCGACCGGCGAATGCAGCAGCACCGCCTTCATGTTGGAAAGGGTGTGGGACTTGATCACGTCATCGTGGGCGGCGCGGATCTCGGCCGGAGCGGTGGCGAGATCGACCGGGGCAAGGCGGGACATCGGACAGGGTCCTTTCGGATCAGAACTGAGGGGGAAACACCGCCCCGATCGCGGCGGCGACGGACTCGGCCAGGGCGTCGAGACGGTGCTCGGGAATGGTCAGCGGCGGGGCGAGGCACAGGGTGTCGTTGACCACCCGCGTCACCACTCCCTGGGCCCGCAAAGCGGCGCGCAGCCGGCCGGCGAGGTCGAAGGCGGCGGGAAAACGGCGGCGATCGGCGCGATCGGCCACCAGCTCGATCCCGACCAGCAGGCCGAGCCCGCGCACCTCGCCGACCTGGGGATGGTCGGCCAGCGCCGCCCGCAGCCGGTCGAGCAGCCGGGCGCCGAGTCGGGCCGAGCGTTCGACCAGCCCCTCGTCGGCGATGATGCGGATCGTCTCCAGCGCGACCCGGCAGGCGACCGGATGGCCGGAACTGGTCAGGCCGTGCCACCAGCGCGCCTCGGCCGGGACGGATTCCAGCGTCCGCTTGATCTCGGCGCTGACCCCGATCCCGCCCAGCGGCAGATGGCCGCCGGTGATGCCCTTGGCGAACTGGAGGATGTCGGGGCGCAGACCCCAATGCTCGGCGGCGAACCAGCGCCCGGTGCGGCCGAAGCCGGTAATCACCTCGTCGAGGATCAGCAGCACTTCGTAACGGTCGCAAATTTCGCGCAGCCGGGGGAAATACGCGTCATCGGGCACGATCACCCCGCCGCCGCCGCCCAGCACCGGCTCGGCGATCACCGCGGCGACCGTGTCGGGGCCGAGGTCGAGGATCGCCCGCTCCAGCGCCGCCGCCGCCCCGGCCCCGTCGAGGCCACGATAGGGATAAGGCGGCGCGACCTGGACGAAGCCGGGCAGACGCGGCCCGAACGGGTCGGAGAATTCGGCCACCCCGGTGGCGCTGGCCGCGCCGAGTGTCGAGCCGTGATAGGACAGATGGCGGCTGATGATGGTGGTCTTGTCCGGCCGGCCGCGCGCCCGCCACACCCAGCGGGCGGTGCGGATCGCGCTGTCGGTGGCGTCGCTGCCGCCGTTGGTGAAGAAGAACGCCTCGATCCCCGGCGGGGCCAGCGCGGCGAGGCGCTCGGCCAGGGCGATCGCCGCCGGATGGGTCGAGCCGGCATAGGCGGTGGCGAAGGCGAGGCGGGACATCTGCGCCGCCGCCGCCGCCACCAGTTCGGGCCGGCCATGGCCGAGATGGAGGTTCCACATCCCCGACAAAGCGTCGAGGTAGCGGTTGCCGGCGGCGTCGATCAGGTCGACCCCCTCCCCCGCCACCCACAGCATCGGGTCGGCGAGGTCGGCGGGATGATGCTGGGGATGGAGCAGGTGGAGGCGGTCCGCCTCCACCCACCGCGCCGCCCCGTCGGCCGGAGCGAGGCTGGTCACGGGCGCGCCCCCGCCGCCACCGAGGAGGCCTGGTCGAGATCGGCCTGGATCTCGTCGAGCACCCGGGGCGAAACCCGGCGCAGCCGCAGGAAATAGAGCGTGCCGGCGGCCAGCAGGGCGACGAACAGATAAGGCAGCAGGTTGAGGGGGTAATCCGGCACCGGATAGAGCACCCCGACCAGCGGCAGGATCAGCAGCAGCACCGAGGCGGCCGACAGCAGCAGGTTGACCGGCTTCAGTTCGCCGCGCTGGCGCAGATAAAGCGGCGCCGCCACCGACACCAGGATGTAGGCGACCAGGAAGCCGAAGGTGGCGACGGTGCCGAGATAGGCGAAGGAGTCCAGCAGCCCGACGCCGCCCAGCGTCAGCGGCAGCGACAGCAGGACGACGATCACGGTCGAGGCGGCGATGGCGACATGCGGGGTGGCGTGGGTGGCGTGGGCGTCGCCGGCGCGCGGATGCAGCACGCCATGGCGCGACAGCAGGAAGATCACCCGGGCGGCGGCGTTGATGCTGGCCAGCGCCGAGGCGAAGAAGCTGGCCGACACCCCGGCGGCGATCACCGGCCCGAGCGCGCCCAGCCCGACCCGGCCGGCCAGCAGCGACAGCGGCGCGTCGGTCTTGTCGAGGCCGGGCTCGATCCCCTGGAAGGCGGCGACCAGGATGTAGCCGGCGACGATGAAGAAGATCCCGGTGGCCAGCACGGTGACGATCACCGAGCGCGGAATCAGCCGCAGCGGGTCGCGCGCCTCGTGACCGAGCACGGTGGCGCTTTCGAAGCCGACGAAGCTGAAGAAGGCCAGCACCAGCCCGAGCCGCAGGCTGTCGGGGCTGACGCCGTCGAGGCTGAGCTGGTGGGGATCGACCGCGCTGCCGCCATGGATCAGGGCCGCGACCAGCACCAGCAGGATCGCCCCCACCGTCACCGCCTCGGCGGCAAGGGAAACCCGGGTCGACAGCCGGATCGAGCGCCAGGCGATCAGGAACGCCCCGCCGATCACCGCCAGCGACAGCGCCGCCGCCAGCGCCGGGCCGGACCCGGTCCCGAACAGCGCCGCCAGCACCACCTCGGCGTAATTGACCGAACCCGACACCACCGCCCCGGCGGTGAACAGATAGGCGATCACCAGCGCCCAGCCGGAGACGTTGCCCCAGAACGGCCCCAGACCCTGGCCGGCGAAGGTGTAGAGCGCCCCGGGCGAGGCCGATCGGCTGGCGAAGACGTTGAGATTGAGGGCCAGCAGCAACAGGGCCAGGGTGGCGAACAGATAGGCCAGCCAGGTGCCGTTGCCGGCGGTGGCGAACACGCCGAGAATCACGAAGGCGGGGGTGCCGGACGGGGCGATGGTGCCGACCGCCTGGGCGACCACGTCGGCGAAACCGAGATGGCCGTGCTTGAGCGACCCCTGGGGGGCGCGAACGGACGAAGACATGGCGTCATTCTCCTGGGAGAGGGATCCAGCCGGAAAAACCAGGGCGCGGCCACGCGGGCACGCGCCGACGGCGGCTCAGAACGCCGCCGCCCCGGTACAGGGATCCGCTGCCCCGGCCACCGCCGGGAGAAAGGGGAGGAAGCCGGCGAACCCGACCACCTCGGCCCAGGGGAG
>JBDLVO010000490.1:0-4349 GCA_039804805.1 Pseudomonadota bacterium | reverse complement strand
GTCCGGCCCAGACCCAAGCGAGGCCGACTTTTCCAAGACTACCATTACCATTACGACACACTCGGCCCGCTACGTTGACGTCCGATGGTCCAGGAGATGTCGTCGCCGCGCAGGATGCCGGAAACCTGTTTGCCGAGATGGGAATCGAGCACCGGGCGCCACGGCACCAGGGTGAACTCGCGGCTTTTCTCTATCAGCGCCGCCTTGCCGCCGGCCAGATCGACGGCGCGACGATAGACGCCCTCGACCGGCTGGCCGGGCTTGGTCTCGACGAAGGCGAGACCGAGTTCGTCGGAAAGCTGCCCAGCGACGCGGAGCAGTTCGCGCCGGCGCAGCACCTCGAGCAGGTCGGCGCGGAACAGGACGCGGTCCGTCTCCTGGCGGGCCAACCCCTGCTCGACCAGAGCCTGCTGGCGCTGGGCCAGGGCGGCACGGACCTCGCGGCCGAAGCCGGCATCGCGCAACGGCTCGAGCGTTGCACCGACCAGTTCCCGATCAAGCCAAGTTACCCCATCGGCGCCAATCTGACGGTCCAACGGCAGGGCCGACAGGGTTGGCACCACCACCGGGGCATCTTGGGCCTGCCGCCGTTCGAACGCCGCCGCGCGCTCGAGATGATCGGGGGCGATGATCCAGGTGCCGTCAGATTCACGTTCGACAGCCCCGGTCAGCCGCCGCATCGCCTCCAGCCGCCGGACATGGGTCTCGGCGAAGGCCTCGCTGGCAGTCGGGTCATGGCGCAGATGGATATCGATGCCGTATCGCCCTCGGTTCGCCGCCGCAATTTCGGCGATGGTGCGATCGGCGGGACGGGGCTCGACCGGTCTGGGCTCGAGCCGCAGGATCGCGCCGTCGGGAATGGGAGCGATGGAATCGCCCTTGCCGATCTCGACATAATGGGTGCGGCCGTCAACCGCATCGACGATCAGGTAATGGCTATCCTTGATCTCGTCCGACAGTCCCCGCGCCACCAGCCGGCCGACGATCGGCCGCGTCGGTGGTGCCACAGGATCGTGCAGGACCATATCGGCCCCGGAGCGAGCCAGCCCCTTGGCCGTCATCTCGCGGCTCATCGTCTTGAGAATGTCGCCGCGTTCGCCCATCCGGCGCAGGGTGGTCTCGAGGTCATCGGCCAGCCGCCATCGCCCCGGCGCGACCTCCTCGGCCAGACCGAGCCGCTTCAGCTTTTGCAGACGACCGGCGCGCAGGCTCTGCTGGAAGACATCCTTGTCGGTGGACCAGACCAGCCGCTCGGCATCGACCTCGCGCAGCAGGCGGCGATCGATAGAGGTCAGGCGCTCCTGCTCAATGTCGTGCCGCAGCCGGTTCTCGATCTCCAGATCGGAACGGAGGCCAAGATCGAGGGTCACCAGATCGGTGGCCCGCTCGCGCAGGCCGGTGGTGATGTACTCCCGGGCGATCACCAGATCCTGCCCCCGGTCGTCGCGCCCCCGGACGATGATGTGGCTGTGCGGATGGCCGGTGTTATAGTGGTCGACCGCGACCCAATCGAGCCGGATGCCGAGATCCTGTTCCATCTGCGCCATCAACCGACGGGTCAGCGGCTTCAGATCGTCGTACTGGTCGCCGTCCTCGGGAGCAACGATGAAACGGAACTGGTGGCGGTCGCCCTCGGCGCGGTCGAGGAAGGGCTTGCCGTCAACCCGGTCCTGCTCGGCACCATAGAGCTGCCCGGGCGCGCCATCGCGGGTCACACCGTCGCGCTGGATATAGCGCAGATGGGCCTTCGCCCCAGCAACGCCCTTCCCCGCCAGTTTGACGATGCGGGATTTGACAACGACGCGGCGGCTGCGAAAGGCGGCATGGCGATCGCGCGACGACAGCATCCGACCGATGCCGGCACCGCGTCCGATCTGGCCGCCGTGAAACTTTGACGTCCGGGCGCCCGGACCCTGCCCACCGGCACGGTTTGCCGCCGCCAGGACCTGATGCAGAAATTTGCGGCCGCGCGTTCCGCCCCCGGCCCGGATCTTGCCGAGCTTCGGCTTGAAATCGTCATCCTGATTCATGGTCAGCTCTCCTTCGACTATCGACGAATCAAGGCGTTGGCTGGGTGCAGTCTCGCGACCGTCCGGGTCTATCTCGTGAAATAACGATGTGCAGACAATGACTTGGCGTCTCGACGAGACAGCCCTTTAATCTTGCCTTGCCTTGCCTTGCCTTGCCTTGCCTTGCCTTGCCCTCAAACCCTGGCCTTGCCCTCAAACCCTGGTTCCCCCTGTCCCATCTGCGCTGTCCTACGCTCTCTTCTCCGGGCCGAGACTCGGACCAAGGGCTGGAAAACCGGCCCGGCGAGGGTCACCCCCCGCCGTCCAGGAACGCCTGTTCGGCGTCCTCGAAATGGTCGAAATGACGCTGGGTCAGCAGCGCCCGGACGCGCCGGTCGGCATCAACGATGCAGGTCGCAACGATGTAGCGGCTGCGGAAATAGCCGATGATGCGGACGCTTTCGGCGTCGAAATCCTCATCCTCGAAGCCGTCCCAGGCCCCGAGATTGCGTTCGGCGAAGCGGCTGTCCCAGGCGAAATCGGCGGCTTCCGCGGCGATGATATCCGCGACGACATCGCTGCCGAATTCCTCGGCCAGCGCCGGAAAACGATCGAATTCGGCGTGCGGATGAACGAATGTCTGCGACATGGCACCCTCCTGAATCGACGTCCTCCTGAGCGAGGACACCTCCCGGGAGCAGCCGGAGACGCGCCGGTCAGGGACGCCGCAGGCGCCGCGCAGCGGGGCGTGGGGGAGCCAAAATGCGCTCGCATTTTGGGGGGACCACGCCTCCTTGACCGGTGCGTCGCCCTGGCTGGTAGGATCAAAAGGCCGAGACGAGGCCCCGCCTCCGCAGGAGGCTCCGCTGGTCACTTCCCGCCCCCGGCCGCCTGACCGAGCGGCACGAACAGATCGCCCGGCGACGGCCACAGCGTCCCCGATGACCGCGTCAGCCGGATCGATGGCGCGGGTTGGGACGAGGCGGACACGGACATCCCGGTCAGATAATGCCGGGTCTCGGCGGGCAAGGGTCGGCCGCGCAGACTCTGCTCGTAGCGCCCCGGCCCGGCATTGTAGGCGGCGAACATGCCGGTCGGACCGAAGCGGTCGAGCATCGTCCGCAGATAGGCGGTGCCGGCCAGGATGTTGTCGCGCGGATCGGCCGGATCCGGGCCCAAACCGTGGGCCTCGCGCATCTCGCGGTAGGTGTCGGGCATCAGTTGCATCAGCCCGATCGCCCCGGCCGGCGAGGTGATCGGGCTTCCATCGCGCTCGGACTGACCGCCGCTTTCCGCCCGGATCACCGAGCGGATCCAGGGCTCGGGAATGGCAAACCGGCGCGACGCCTCGGTGATGGTCTCGGCCCAGGGGGCCTCGGCGCCCGGGGCGATTCCGGCCGGATTGACGGCCAGAACGACGATCAGCGAGGCGATTATTCGGTCCATAGCGGCACCAATCGGCCGAGGATCGCCCCGCGCGGAAGCGGTCCGAAATAGCGTCCGTCGAACGAGTCTGCGACCGGGCTGAGCGGCAGGAACTGCGCCGCGTCGAGGCGATGGCAGCCGCTCCACTCGGGCAGGGGCCTGCCCAGATGATCCTGGCGGAGGCGAAGAACGACCGGGCGACCGTTTACGGTAATCACGTCCCCGTCGGCGCAGATCAGGTCGCCGGGGACCGCCCCGACCGGTTTCACCAGCGGCATGGTTTCGGGCAGATAGCCCCGTTCCGCCGCCAGCCGGCGCACCGGGTCGGGCAACCGGATCAGCACCAGATCGCCGCGCCGGAGCGGATCGCCACGGCTCACCCGATAGAGCCCGATCGGGACACTGGCGGTGGTGTTCCACACCAGCCCGGGTGCCGCTCGGCCGAGCTCGGCGAGGCCGAGGCAGACGAGCCCGGCCAAGGCCAGGGCGAGGATACGACGCGGGCGGGACCGCCCGCGCCGGCGCCCCCCGATACGAAAAAGCCGGGGGCCGATCATCGCCGTGTCCCCCGGATTCCGGCGTCGGAGGTCGAGGCCTTGCCGTGGCCGCGCGACCAATCGTCAAGGTCGTCGATGTGGTAACGGACATAGCGACCATGTTTGCGAAAGCGCGGTCCGTCGCCGGTGGTGCGCATCTTTTCCAGCGTCCGCCGCGACAGGCCGATGTAATGGGCGGCTTGGTCGGTGTTGAGAAACGGGCTGCCTTTCCTGGCGTTGGCTGCTCGAAGAATCTCGTCATCCATCGCGTTTCCTCCTTGAATCTGGGTCCCGGCGGCGACGGCGCAGGTCGCCTGATCCGGGGCAAGGATGGACGTGATGGGACGGCGGGCGGGACGCTCGAAAACCGGCCCCCCCG
>JBDLVO010000489.1:0-3295 GCA_039804805.1 Pseudomonadota bacterium | reverse complement strand
AAGCCTTCCTTGCGCCCCATGTCGAGGGCGCGGCGGGCGATCGCCACCGGCTGCTCGCCCATCACGATCGGCAGCGAGCCGACCTCGGCCTGCTCGGCCAGGATCTCCAACTGCCGCTGCGCCGCCGGGCGGTAGACGTCGAGCGAGGCCAGCAGCACCTTCTTGCCGGCCTTCTTGAGGCGCAGCGCCAGCTTGGCCGAGGTGGTGGTCTTGCCCGAGCCCTGGAGGCCGACCATCAGCACCACCGCCGGCGGGGTGACGCTGAGGTTGAGCTCAACCCCCTTGCTGCCGAGGGTGTCCATCAGCTCGTCATGGACGACCTTGACCACCATCTGGCCGGGGGAAACCGACTTGATCACCTCGGTGCCGATGGCGCGGGCCTTGACCCGGCCCATCAGTTCCTTGACCACCGGCAGGGCGACATCGGCTTCGAGCAGGGCGACGCGAACCTCGCGCAGCGCCTCGGTGACGTCGGCTTCGGTCAGTGCCCCCCGCCCGGTCAGGCGTTCGAACACGTCACCCAGTTTCGCGCTCAGGCTCTCGAACATGCGCTTTCCCCACCCTGGTGGCCGTTCGCCCGCAACGAAAGTCGCGCCGGTGCGCGAAACTCGCGGGCCGACGGACCCCCTCGGGGGCATAAATCTGTCTTCAGCGAACCGAAGAGAGGCGGGTTGTACTCCGGGAGGTTTGAAAGATCAAACAAAAAAAGAACGCGGGCGCCGCCCGCACCCAGCCCCGGGCCAGAAGGCCCTTGGAACCCGTCGGTGGGGAGGGGGCTCACATCCCCAGCAGCTTGCGGATCACGCCGAGGTTCCAGCCCTTGGCGGTGTCGAGCAGCAGGTCGGCCGAGGCCACCCCGTCGCCCTCGACCTGAAGCAGGGCGCGGCCGCCCAGCACCAAGGTCACGTCGCCGGAATGGGTGCCGCCGTCCCAGCGCACCAGCGCCTCCTCGCCCGCCACCTTGACCCGGCGGACATTGGCCGCCAGCGGCGCGCCCGGCTGGAACTGGGCGGCGGCGGCGGCCACCGCCGGGCTGTCCAGAATCAACAGCACGTTGACGCTGGCATCCTCGCGGGTGAAGGCCCGGCTGACCGACAGCCCGCCACCCGAGCTGAACAGGCTCTGGGTCTCGGCCGCCTCGGCCTGCCAGCCCGACGGCGGCGGCGGCAAGGCGGCGGCAAGCTGGGCGCCGATCCGGGTTTGCAGGTCCGACACCGCCGCTTCGAGATCATGGGCGGCACGGGCCAGATCGCCGCGCGCATGGGCGGCGCGGGCGGAATCCAGCCAGCCCGGCACCGGATCGGGCCGCGCCGCCGCCGGCCCGTCGGCCGCCAGCCCCGGACCCGCCGTCACCACCGCCAGCGCCAGCATCAGCCCCGCTCCGGTCGTCAGCAGACGCATCTGTTCGTCTCCCTCTTGCCGATGGCATCGGATCCCGACTTTAGACCGGAAGCGGCCGGGGCCGACCCGCGCTTTGCCCCGCCCTTCCATGCCGGCACCGCAAGGCCGGCCCGTTGCCTCACCGCGACAGCTCCCGCCGCACCCGGTCCTTCTCCAGCACCAGCCATTGCAGCGCCAGCACCGCCATCGCGTTGTTGATCCGTCCGTCGCGCGCCATCGCCAGCGCCTCGGCGGTGGCAACGACATGGGTGCGGATGTCCTCGCCCTCGGCCTCCAGCCCGTGCACGCCGTTGATGGTGCGGCTGTCGATCCGGGCGCAATACAGCCGGCAGGTCTCCGACGAGCCGCCGGCGGTGACCAGGAAATCGCCGACATGGACCATCGCCTCGGGATCGGCCCCGGCCTCCTCGCGCGTCTCGCGCCGGGCGACCTCGTCGGGATGCTCGCCCGCCTCGATGATCCCGGCGACGCATTCGATCAGCCAGGGATGCCAGCCGGCGGCATAGGCCCCGGGGCGGAACTGCTCGATCAGCGCCACTTCGTCGCGGTCGGGGTCATACAGCAGCACCACCACCGCGTGGCCGCGTTCGAACACCTCGCGCACCAGCTCGCGCGACCAGCCCCCGGCGAAGGTGCGGTGGCGCAGGCGGTAGCGATCGACCCGGAAATAACCCTGGAACACCGTCTCGCGGCTGATGACATCGACATCCTTGCTGGCGTCCACACCGTCTCTCCGTTGGTCGTGATGGGGGGGGGAAAGGCCGAGAGTCGGCCGGGGGGGTAGGTCGAGAGTAAGCCGCCCCTCGCCGCTTGAAAAGGTGGGAAACGCCGCCCGGCCCGCCCCCGCCCCGGCGCGGGGCTTGACGGCGCGGCCCGGCTTGTCTACTGACTGGGCGAAAATCCCCTCTTTGTCCTTGTCTTCCCCCGGAGAGCCCGATGGCCGCCTATCAGTACGTCTACGTAATGAAGAATCTGACCAAGGCCTATCCGGGTGGCAAGGAAACCCTGAAGGGCCTGTGGCTGAGCTTCCTGCCCGGCGCCAAGATCGGCGTGCTCGGCGCCAACGGCGCCGGTAAGTCGACCCTGCTCAAGATCATGGCCGGGATCGACAAGGAATATGGCGGCGAGGCCTGGGCCGCCGAGGGGGTCAAGGTCGGCTACCTGCCGCAGGAGCCCCAGCTCAATCCCGACAAGGACGTGATGGGCAACGTGATGGAGGCGGTGGCCGAGACCAAGGCCCTGCTCGACCGCTTCGAGGAGGTCTCCGCCCGCTTCGCCGAGGAACTGTCCGACGACGAGATGAACGACCTGATCACCGAGCAGGCCGACCTCCAGGAAAAGATCGACCATCTCAACGCCTGGGACCTCCAGCGCACCATCGAGATCGCGATGGACGCCCTGCGCTGCCCGCCCGGCGACGCCGAGGTCACCAAGCTGTCGGGTGGCGAGCGCCGCCGCGTCGCCCTGTGCCGGCTGCTGCTGTCCCACCCCGACATGCTGCTGCTCGACGAACCGACCAACCACCTCGACGCCGAATCCGTCGCCTGGCTCGAACGCTACCTCGAGGATTACAGCGGCACCGTGGTGATCGTCACCCACGACCGTTACTTCCTCGACAACGTCACCGGCTGGATCCTCGAACTCGAACGCGGCCAGGGCATCCCCTACGAGGGCAACTACACCGGCTGGCTGGAGCAGAAGGAAAAGCGCCTCGCCCAGGAAGAGCGCGAGGAAAGCGCCCGCCAGCGCACCATCAAGGAAGAGCTGGAATGGGTCCGCGCCAGCCCGCGCGCCCGTCAGGCCAAGAACAAGGCACGTATCACCGCCTTCGAGAATTTGGTGGCCGAAGCCGCCGAGAAGCAAGGCGGCGTTGCCCAGATCGTCATTCCGCCCG
>JBDLVO010000488.1:0-4088 GCA_039804805.1 Pseudomonadota bacterium | reverse complement strand
TAGGAACGGACGCGGGGAAACACCAGGGCGCGGGGCTGGGCGGTGGTGCGGCCGCAGCAGCCGCAGGCCGCCAGCGGCGGCAAAGCGGCGGCGGCCTCGGCGGCGGCGCGGTCGTAGGCGGCCCGCTCCAGCGCGTCACTCAGCACGGCATAGGCCTCCTGCAGACGCAGAAACGCCTCGCCCGCCGCCGCCGAGGGATCGTGATCGGGATGAACCGCCTTGACCCGCTGGCGGTAGGCGGCGTGGATGGTTGCGGCCTCGGCGTCGGGGGCGACGCCCAGGCACGCGTAATAGCCCTTCGGATCCGCCCTGCCCATCCCGTGCCGCGATCCCCGCCCCGCCGTTCCGACCGTCGGCTGACATAGAAGCAGGAACCGCCCCGCTGTCACCAATCTTTTCGTCGCCGCCGGCCGGCCCCGCGCCCAACGCCGTGCCGGGCGGCAAGATTTGCCGGGTACCGTTAACGTTCTTTTCAGCGCCCCGGGCCTAGCGTGCCCAAGGCGATCCGTGTGGCTGGATGGTGGAATCGACGTGAACGCATTTCTGCAAATGCTGCGGGGCCTCGGCCCGATGCGCCTCGCGGCCATCGCCGGGGTCGGCATCTGTGTCCTCGGCTTCTTCATCTACCTGATGAGCCGGGTGGCCGCGCCCCAGATGGAGCTGCTGTACGGCGACCTCGAACTCGCCGATTCGAAGCAGATCGTCGACCGCCTCACCGCCGACAAGATCCCCTACGAGCTGCGGCGCGAGGGGGCCGAGATCTGGGTGCCGAAGGACCGCAAGCTCGACCTGCGGGTCAAGCTGGCCGAGGACGCGCTGCCGAGCGGCGGGCGGATGGCCGGCTACGAGCTGTTCGACAAGCAGGACAATTTCGGCACCACCAGCTTCCAGCAGAACATGACGATGGTGCGCGCGCTTGAAGGCGAGATGGCCCGCACCATCCGCTCGATCGACAAGGTCAAGGCGGCCCGGGTCCATCTGGTGCTGCCCAAGCGCGAGGCGTTCTCGCGCGACACCCAGGAGCCGTCGGCCTCGGTGGTGCTGAAGATGCGCGGCAACGCCCGGCTCGACAAGGGTCAGGTCCGCGCGATCCAGCACCTGATCGCCACCTCGGTGCCGAAGATGAAGATCTCGCGCATCTCGATCATCGACGACAAGGGCACCCTGCTGGCCAAGGGCTTCGACGACAGCCAGGAATACATGGCGCAGACCGCCGAGGAAACGCGGCTCAATTACGAGGCCCGCATGGTCCGCACCATCGAGGACCTGCTCGAACGCTCGCTCGGGCCGGGCCGGGTCCGCGCCGAGGTCAATGTCGACATGGACATGAGCCGGGCGGTCACCACCGAGGAAACCTACGACCCCGAAAGCAAGGTGGTCCGCTCCGAGGTCAGCATCAACGAGGGCGAGCAGAGCCAGGACACCGACCCGACCCCGGTGTCGGTGCAGCAGAACCTGCCCGATCCCAATGCCAGCGCCAACGGCAACACCCGCACCTCGAGCAAGTCGAACAAGACCCAGGAAACGGTCAATTACGAGATTTCGAAAAAGACCAGGAACATCGTGCGCGAGATGGGCGAGGTGCGCAAGGTCTCGGCGGCGGTGCTGGTCGACGGCGTGCGCGAAAAATCGGCCGACGGCAAGCAGACCACCTACCGCGACCGCACCCCGGAGGAAATGGCCCAGATCGAGGCGCTGGTGAAGTCGGCGATCGGCTTCAGCCGCGACCGCGAGGATCAGGTCAAGGTCGCCTCGATGCCGTTCTACAAGGGCGACGAGCTCGATCAGGCCGAGGAGCCGGGCGAGTTCATCTTCGGCATGCGGCGCGACTTCGTCGAAAAGATCGCCTCGAACCTCGGCCTGTCGATCGTCGCCATCCTGTTCCTGCTGCTGGTGCTGCGTCCGCTGATCAGCCGCGCGATCGAATCGATGCAGGGTCAGGTCGGCCCCGACGGTCGCCGCCTGCTGACCGCCGAAGGCGGCGCGATGCCGCAATTGACCGGCCCGGGCGCGGTCGCCCTCGCCCCGCCCGGCCTCGGCGAGGAGGACGAGGTGATCGCCGACGAGCTGATCGACATCGACAAGGTCGAGGGCCGGGTCAAGGCCTCGTCGATCCGCAAGATCGGCGAAATCGTCGACAAGCACCCCGAAGAGGCCTTGTCGATCATCCGCAGCTGGCTTTACCAGGAAAGCTGATTCCCGGCCCCCCGCCGGCGACCTCAACACGGAGCGCCCCGCCCCATGGCCCGCATGAAGGAAGATTATCGCAGCCTGACCGGCCCGCAGAAGGCGGCGATGTTCATGCTGTCGCTCAACGAGGAGCACTCGGCCAAGCTGTTCAGCATGATGGGCGACGACGAGATCAAGGAATTGTCGCAGATCATGGCCAGCCTGGGCACCGTGTCGTCGAACATGGTCGAGCGGGTGTTCGTCGAGTTCGCCGACGCGCTGTCCTCGACCGGCTCGCTGACCGGCTCGTTCGACACCACCGAGCGGCTGCTGATGAAGGCCCTGCCCAAGGACCGCGTCAGCGCCATCATGGAAGAGATCCGCGGCCCGGCCGGGCGGACGATGTGGGACAAGCTCGGCAATGTCAGCGAGCAGGTGCTGGCCAACTATCTGAAGAACGAATACCCGCAGACGGTGGCGGTGGTGCTGTCGAAGATCAAGCCCGACCACGCCTCGCGCGTGCTGGCGGTGCTGCCCGAGAATTTCGCGATGGAAGTCATCATGCGCATGCTGCGGATGGAGGCGGTGCAGAAGGACGTGCTCGACGGCGTCGAAAAGACCCTGCGCACCGAATTCATGACCAATCTCGCCCGCACCCAGCGGCGCGATTCGCACGAACTGATGGCCGATATCTTCAACAACCTCGACCGCAACACCGAGAACCGCTTCATGAGCGCCCTCGAGGAGCGCAACCGCGAGAGCGCGGAAAAGATCAAGGCGCTGATGTTCACCTTCGACGATCTGGTGCGGATCGATTCCGCCGGCATCCAGGTGCTGCTGCGCTCGATCGAGAAGGACAAGCTGGCGATCGCGCTGAAGGGCGGGGCCGACGCGGTCAAGGAGCTGTTCTTCAAGAACATGTCCGAGCGCGCCGGCAAGATGATGCGCGAGGACATGGAGGCGCTCGGCCCGGTCCGTCTGCGCGACGTCGATCAGGCCCAGTCGGCGATCGTGGCGATGGCCAAGGAACTGGCCGCCTCCAACCAGATCGTCATCTCCGAGGGCCGCGAGGAGGACGAACTGGTTTACTGAGGCCCGGCTGGTGTAAGGAATAGGGTGGAGGCCCGATCAAGACGGGGAAAGGCGGCGAGGGTATGGCGTATCGCAAGTACATGTTCGACCTCGATTTCGATCCGCCGCCGGCGCGCACCCCGCCGGCGGCCGACCCGGTCGAAATGGAATTGCTGATCGACGACCCGATGGCAATGGAGGACGAGGAAGAGCCGCCGCCGCCGCCGACCTTCACCGAGGAGGATCTCCAACTGGTGCGGGAATCCGCCTTCGCCGAAGGGTACCGCGCCGGTCAGGCCGAGGCGCTCGATACCGCCGAGGGACGGATGACCGAGGCGATGAGCCGGCTGGCGGCGGGAATCGCCGGGCTCGATCAGGCCCAGGCCGAATCCGCCGCCGAGGCGCAGCGGGTGGCGTCGCGGGTGGCGATGGCGGTGCTGCGCAAGATCCTGCCCGCCGCCTGCGAGGAACACGCTTTCGAGGAGGTGGTCCGCACCGTGGTCGATTGTCTCGGCGCGGTGCTGGACGAGCCCCGCATCATCGTCCGCGTGGTCGAGGATCTGGTCGATCCGGTGCGCGAACGGCTCGACCTGCTGGTGGGCGAGCACGGCTTCGAGGGCCGGGTGGTGGTTCAGGCCGACGCCCGCCTGCCGGCCGGCGACTGCCGGGTGGACTGGACCGATGGCGGCGCCGAGCGTGACCAGGCCCGGCTGATCGCCGACATCGAGGCGGCGGTGGCCCGCGCCCTGGCCCCGCCGGAACGCGAGGCCACGCCGGAGTGAGCGGCGGACCCAAACGAGTGAAACGCGGCCCGGGGGCCAATGCCCCCCCGCCGGGGGGGGGGGGGG
>JBDLVO010000487.1:0-3887 GCA_039804805.1 Pseudomonadota bacterium | reverse complement strand
GGATTCCGCCCAGCAGCCGGGGATCGAACCGGCCGCGCTGGCGGTCGAGCGCGGTGAAGGCGGCGGCGGTCAGCGGCCCGCCCTCGGTCGCCAGCGCCAGTTCCTTGAGGATGTGCAGCAGCCGGGCGTCGAACGGGATCGCGTCGCCGCGCGGCCCGTCGGGCGGAAAGCCGCCGCCGTCGAAATCCCTGTCCTGGAGATAGAGGATCTCCGCCACCTTCTCCAGCCGGGGAATGTTGGCGAGCAAGGTGCGGGCGGTCTCGGGGGCGCGTTCGAGGATCTGGCGCTCGATCTCGCTGAGGCTCTCGCCGGCGCGCTGGCGGGCGCTGACCTCGGGCGGCACCGCCACCTGGCCCAGATTGATCAGGGTGGCGGCGACGTCGAGCTGCCAGCGGCTGGGCATCCGCATTTCGACCGCGATGGCGCGGACCCATTCGCGCAGGCGCTGGGCGAGGTGGTGCCCGCCCGGATCGTTGAGCGCCACCACGTCGACCAGCAGCTTGAGGCTGCCGGTCAGGGTCTTTTCCAGCAGGTCGCGCTCGGCGTTGACCAGCCGGTACTGCTCGATCCCGGCGGCGATGCCCTCGCGCAGGGTGTCGGCCGGGCAGGGCTTGGTGTAGAAGCGCAGGATCGCGCCGCGGTTGATGGCGTCGATCGCGGTCTGCTGGTCGGCATTGCCGGTCAGCATCATCCGCACCGTGTCGGGGGCGATGGCGCGGATCGCGCCGAGGGTCTCGATCCCGTCGAGGCCGGGCATCCGCATGTCCGACACCACCACGGCGAAGGGCGGGCCGGCGCGCACCGCCTCGATCCCGGCCTCGCCGCCGGCGGCGGTGGCGAGGTCGAAATCCTCGTCGAGCTGGCGCCGCAGCGCCGACAGCAGGTGGGGGTCGTCATCGATCAGCAGCACGCGGTCGGTCATGGCTTGGTCTCCTCGGCCGGTTGCGCCGCCAGCGCGCGCCACAACGGGATCTGCTTCTCGAGCCCGGCCTCGGCCAGATAGGCCGCGTCGAGCGGCGCGGGCGCGGCCGGGTGCAGCGGCGAGGGCGGCCCGAGCGCGGTGGCGGCGTGCAGCGCGGACAAGGCGAGATTGTCGCGCCCCGGGCAGGTCGAGGGCCGGTCGCGATAGGCCACCGCCTCGACGATCAGGTCGGAAAAGCCCCACAGCCCGAGCAGATAGGCCCCGATCAGCGCCTGATCGGCCCCGAACGCCGCCATTTCCGCCTCGGACCGCGACTGGTCGGGGCCAAGCCCGGCCAGCAGCGCCGGATAGGCCTCGGGGGAAGCGTCGAGCAGCACCAGCCCGCCGATATCGGCCAGCATCGCCGCGATCCGCGCCGCCTTGGCGGTGGCGCCGTCGGCCCCGGCGGTGGCGGCGATCCCCTCGGCCAGCGCCGACAGCGCCAGCGCCCGCCGGGTCAGCCCCTCCAGCAGCGGGGCCAGCTCGGCCCGGCCGGTGAACTGGCGGAACACCCCGGCCTGGAGCACCAGCGCCTGCACCACCTCAAGCCCGAGCAGCCGCACCGCCTGGAGCGGGGTGGTGGCGGTGCTGGCGGCGGAGAAATAAGCCGAGTTGGTCACCTTCAGCAATTGGGCGGTCATCGCCAGATCCTGGCCGATGATCTCGGCCACTGCCTTGGCCGAGGAATCCGGCGCGGCCAGCGCCTGCTGCAATTCGACGAACACCCGGGGCAGGCTGGGCAGGTTGGTCAGCCCGGCCAGGGTGGCGCGCAGGCGGGGGTCGGCGAGGCGGGCGCGCAGGCCGATCTGGCGGCTCAGCGCCCGGTGCAGCGCCGCCGCGTCGCACGGTTTGGCGAGGTAGATGTGGGCCGGGCCGACCGTGCGCAGCACCGCCTCGGCATCGGCATAGCCGGACAGGATCACCCGGATGGTGGCGGGATGCAGTTCGCGCACCCGGCCGAGCAGGGTGGCGCCGTCCATCCCCGGCATCCGCATGTCGCTGACCACCACGTCGAACGGCTGACGGCGGATTTCCGCCAGGGCCTCGTCGCCCGAGCCGAAGAAGTCCATCTCCCAATCGTCTTCCATCGCCGCCATCGCCCGGCGCAGCCCGCGCAGGACGTGGGGATCGTCATCGACGAAGGCGATGCGGATCGGGGGGGTCATTCCGCCGCCTCCTCCAGCGCCGGGCCGCCGTCGAGCGGCAGGCGGACGATGAACTCGGCGCCTTCGCCGGGGGCGCCGCCGGCCTCGATGGTGCCGCCATGCTTGACCGTCACCACGTCGCGGCAGATCGCCAGCCCCTGGCCGGTGCCCTTGCCGACCGGTTTGGTGGTGAAGAACGGGTCGAACAGCCGCTCGCGGATCGCGGGGGGGATACCGGTGCCGCTGTCGGCGACGCGGATTTCGACCCAACCTTCCTCGTGCCGGGTCGAAAGGCGGATCCGCCCCGGCAGCGTCTTGCCGGCGCCCTCGATCGCCTGGGCGGCGTTGACGATCAGGTTGAGGAACACCTGATTCATCTCGCCGGCATAGCACACCACCGGCGGCAGATCAGGGTCGAAGTCGCGCTCGATCTCGGCGACGTGCTTCCAGGTGTTGCGGCTGACGGTCAGGGTGCTTTCGAGGGCGCGGTTGAGGTCGGTCGCGGTCTTGGCGGTGGTGCCGGGATGGGAGAATTCCTTCATCGACAGCACGATGCGGGCGATCTGGCCGACACCGTCGAGCGATTCCGCCACCGCGTCGGGCAGTTCGCCCAGCAGGCGGGCCACCCGCGTCTTGCCGACGGTCTGCTCGAACCGGCCGACCGCCTCGGTCAGGTCGGCCGGGGGGGCGGGCAGGGCGGCGGCGGTGCCGGCCAGGGCCCGCCCGGCCTCGATCACCGCGCCGAGCTTGCCCAGCGCCTCGGACAGATAGCGCAGATTGTCGCCGATATACTGGATCGGGGTATTGATCTCGTGGGCGATGCCGGCGGCAAGCTGGCCGATGCTGGACAGGCGTGCCGACTGCATCGTCTCGTGCTGGGCCAGCTTCAGCACCGCGATGTCGCGGAACGACACGATCACCGCCCGGCCCAGCGTGTCGTCGCTGAGCGGGGCCGAGGCATAGGCCACCGCCAGGGTGCGGCCGTTGGCGAGCAGGAAGCTCGCGTCGTTGTCGCAGGCCGGCGGCCCGCCTTCCAGCACCCGGGCGAAGGGCGAGGCGGCGAAGCCGACCTCGCCGTTGCGGCCGCGCAGGTGCATCAGGTCGTCGAGGGCATAGCCCTCGATCTCGCCCCACTCGGCGCAGTCGAGCAGGGCGCGGGCCGACGGGTTGGCGAAGGCCAGCCGCCCGGTGCGATCGACCACCACCACCCCCTCGACCAGACTGTCGGTGATGCCCTTCAGCCGCTCGCGCGAGGCGCGCAGCGCCGCCTCGGTGCGGGCGCGGACCTCGGCGGCGCGGACCAGTTCGGCGGTGCGCTCGGCCACCTGCCGCTCCAGTTCCTTCTGCTGGTTGGCCAGGGTCCATTCATATTGCAGACGCAGGGTGGCGTCGCGGAACAGCAGCACCGCCCCGGCGGCGCAGCCATGTTCGACGATCGGCCCGACGTAATAATCGATCGGCAGGCCCTGGCCGTCGCCGCGCAGCACGGTCTGGCCCTGGCCGCTCTGCTCGCTGCCGTCGCGGCAGGCGGCGAGGATCGCCGGACCGGCGGCACCGTCGGCGCCGCCCTCGCCGATCAGCGCGCCGAGCGGGTGGCCCTCCATCTCGGCCGCGTCGTAGCCGAGCAGGCGGGCGGCGGCCGGATTGACGAACATCACCCGCCCGGCCGAATCGAGGCCGAGGATTCCTTCGCCGGCCGCGTCGAGGATCAGGCCGTAGCGCCGGCGCAACTGGTCGAGTTCGGCCTCGCGTCGCTTCAGTTCGGTGATGTTGATCCGCAC
>JBDLVO010000486.1:0-13642 GCA_039804805.1 Pseudomonadota bacterium | reverse complement strand
AGTCGATATAATTGTTGAGTCCGATGACCCGGCCGAGATAGGTGGAAATGTTGCCGAGGTCGTGCGGGCGGCCGCGCAGGCCGACATTGAACGCCCAGCCGGGGTGCGTGACCGTCTGGAGCAGGCGCCGCGCCGCCGCGCGCGGGCCGGACAGGCCGGAATGGGCATCGCGGTAGCGGGCGCCCGGCACCGGCAGGTAGACGGTGAACACCAGGGTGCGAACTCCCGCCGCCCAGGCCCGGTCAAGCGCGTCGCGCATGAAGCCGCGATCCTTCAGCACGTAAAGCTGGAACCAGATCGGTTGCGCGCTGGCTTGCTGCACCTCGGCGATCGGGCAGATCGACACGGTGGAGAGGGTGAAGGGGATCCCCTTGGCCGCCGCCGCGCGGGCGGCCTGGACCTCGCCGCGCCGGGCATACATCCCGGTCAGCCCGACCGGGGCCAGCACCACCGGCAGCGCCAGCGTCTGATCGAGCAGGCGGGTGGACAGATCGACCTCGCCGATCGCTGCCAGCACCCGCTGGCGCAGGGCGATCCCGGCCAGATCCTCCTGATTGCGCCGCAGGGTCTGTTCGGCATAGGCGCCGCCATCGATGTAATGGAACAGGAACGGCGGCAGCCGGCGCCGGGCCGCTTCGCGGAAGTCCTGGGTCGAGGCAATGATCATTGCGGCCGAATCCTCCCTGTATTTTCGCAAAGGATCCATGCATTGGGCGCATGAGTCAAATGAGGAGGTGGGCTCCGCCCACACCCGCCAAGGGCCGGAAGGCCCTTGGATCCCATTGATGGTCGGGTGCGGAACTGACTTTCAGCTTGGGCGCGAAGGATCGGGGAAAGGGATCCAAGGGCCCACGGCCCTTGGCGGGTGTGGGCAGAGCCCACCCTTGGGTAACATTATGCGACAATGACGAAAACGACTCCCGCAAACAACCCCACCAACCGATCCTGACGGCACCACCGAACCTTCTCCCTTGGCTCGCCAGGGCGAAGGGGCGGGGGTCAGGGCTGGCGGGCGAGGGTGCGCAGGGCGGCGCGGTCGGGTTTACCGATCGGGGTCAGCGGCAACTGGTCGGTTTTGACCATCGCTCGGGGGCGCAGCGGCGAGGGCAGGTGGTCGCGGCACCAGCCGAGGAAGGTTTCTGCGCTGACCTCGCCGACCACCACCGCCACCAGCAGGTCGCCCCAGGCCGGGTCGGGCCGGCCGGTCACCCCGATCGCCCGCACCCCGGGACAGCGCCCGGCCAGCGCCTCGACCTCGGCGGGGTGGATGTTCTCGCCACCGCTGACCAGGATGTCGTCGGCGCGGCCGAGCACCACCAGCCGCCCCGCCTCGTCCCAATGGCCGAGGTCGTTGGTCTCGAACCAGCCATCGGCGGCGAGGCCGCGCCCGGGGGCGAGGTCGGGAGCGAGGTAGCCGGCCATCACGCTGTCGCCGCGCAGGCGGATCCGGCCGGTGGGGGTGAAGTCGATCTCCAGGCCCGGCAGCGGGGTGCCGGCGAGGCCGGGGCGCCAGCCGGCGGCGAAGGGCATGGTCGCGGTCTGCGAGGCGGTCTCGCTCATGCCATAGCTGATCAGCAGAGGCCAGCCGGCGGCGGCGGCGCGTTCGGCCAAGGCGGGGGAGAGGGCGGCGCCGCCGATCAGGGCGCAGCGCAGCCGGGGCGCCGGGCGGCAGCCGGCCTCGACCAGCCGGGCCAGCATCGCCGGCACCAGCGAGACGTGGCTGGCCCGGCCGGCTTCGAGGTCGGCGGCGACGGAATCGAGGTCGAAGCGGGGATGCAGTCGCAGGGTGGCGCCGGATTCCAGGCAGCGGAACAGGGTGGACAGGCCGCCGATATGCACCATCGGCAGGCAACCGAGCCAGACATCGCCGGGGTCGAGCGGGATCAGCCGGCGCGAGCCGCGCGCGGCGGCGGCGAGATTGGCTCCGGTCAGCATCGCCCCCTTGGGGGTGCCGGTGCTGCCGCTGGTGGCGATCACCAAGTGCACCGCCTCGGGCGGCAGGGCGCGGGCGGCGGCCAGGGCGGTGACGGCGGGGGCGGGCAGGGTGGTCAGCACCGCTTCGGGCGACAGGCCGGCGGCGGCGAGCAGGCCGGCCCGCCGCGCCAGCGGCAAGGCGGGATTGACCGGCAGCAGCGCCAGCCCGGCGCGGGGGGCGGCCAGCGCCAGCAGGGCCAGCGCCTCGGCCCGATCGGTTTCGGCCGCCAGCAGCCGGGCCGGCGGAAGCGTCGCCAGCGCGGCGGCCAGCGCCTCGACCCTTCCGTCGAGCGCGGCGAACGAGATCCCGACGTCCTCGACCGGATCGAGCGCCGGGGCGTCCGGGGTCGCCGTTGCCCGGCGGCGCAGCCAGTCGGTCGGGGCGGTCATCGCGCCTTGGTGGCGATGTGCAGGCAGGCGATGCCGAAGCTGAGGTTGCGGTAGCGCACGTCGGCGAAGCCGGCGTCACGGAACTGGGCGGCGAAGCTGTCCTGGTCGGGGAACTTGCGGATCGATTCGACCAGATAGGTGTAGGCCTCGGGCTCGCGCGCGATCAGGGCGCCGAGGCGGGGGATCACCTGGAACGAGAACAGGTCGTAGAACGGCCGCAGCAGGGGATGGGCGCGGGAGAATTCGAGGCAGAAGGCGGTGCCGCCCGGCTTCAGCACCCGGTGCATCTCGGCCAGGGCGCGATCGAGCCGGGTGACGTTGCGGATGCCGAACGAAATGGTCAGGCTGTCGATGCTGGCATCGGCCAGCGGGATCGCCTCGGCCTCGCCGGCCAGCCAGCCCAGATGGTCGTTGCCGGGACGGGCGCGGCCGGCCTGCATCATCTCGACGCTGGGGTCGCAGACGATCACGCGGCGGTCGGGGCCGGACAAGGCGCGGCCGACATCGCCGGTGCCGCCGCCGAGGTCGAGCAGGGTCTGGCCCGGGCGCGGTCCCACCGCCCGCACCAGCAGGGCCTTCCACAGCCGGTGGATGCCGAACGACATCAAATCGTTCATCAGGTCATAACGTGGCGCCACGGCGCGGAACACCCGGCGGATGCGGTCGCGCCGCTCGTCGTTCGAAACCTGCCGATAGCCGAAACTGCGGTCGAGATCGCTCATCCGTCCCCCGTCGGGAAAATCGTTGCTGGCTGAACTCTGGTGTAGCATCCGGGTCGGGCCCCGGCAACGCCGGGGCCCGAATCGTGTCAGCGCGGCAGCCAGACCGAGGCGGTGGCCTGGGCGGCGATGCCCTCGCGCCGGCCGGTGAAGCCGAGTTCCTCGGTGGTGGTGGCCTTGACCGAGATCCGGCCCTGGTCGAGGCGCAGGATGTCGGCCAGCCGCGCCGCCATCGCCGGGCGGAACGGGCCGACCTTGGGCCGCTCGCAGATCAGGGTGACGTCGACATTGACGATCCGGCCGCCGCGCGCCGCCACCAGGGTGGCGGCATGGGCCAGGAACAGGTCGGACGGCGCCCCCTTCCAGCGCTGATCCGACGGCGGGAAATGGTGGCCGATGTCGCCGGCGGCGATCGCGCCGAGGATCGCGTCGGTCAAGGCGTGCAGCCCAACATCGGCGTCGGAATGGCCGAGCAGGGCGGCGTCGTGCGGCACCTTGATCCCGCACAGCCAGGTGCCGTCGCCGGTGGTGAAGCGGTGGACGTCATAGCCGCTGCCGGTGCGGATCTCGCCCGGCCCCTCGAACAGGCGGCGGGCGCGGTCGAGGTCGGCGGCGGTGGTGATCTTGACGTTGTCCTCGGCCCCGGCCACCAGCGCCACCCGCATCCCGGCGCGTTCGGCGACGGCGGCATCGTCGGTCAGTTCCTGGCCGGCGGCGGCGCGGTGGGCGGCGAGGATCGGACCATAACGGAAGCCTTGCGGGGTCTGGGCGCGGAACAGGCCGTCGCGCGACACGGTATCGACCACCAGCCCGTTCTCGCCGCGCTTCAGGGTGTCGGCCACCGGCACCACCGGCAGCACCGCTTCGTGCTCGGCCAGGGCGGCGATCACCCGGCCGATGGTGCCGGCATCGACGAACGGCCGGGCCGCGTCCTGGATCAGCACCCGCTCGGGGGCCAGATCCTCCAGGCTTTCCAGCCCGAGGCGGACGCTGTCCTGGCGGCTGGCGCCACCATCGACCGGCGGGAGCAGGGGCAGGCCGGCGGCGGCGATGTCGTAGAGCTGGCGGTCGTCGGGATGGATCACCGCCCGCACCGCGTTGACCTGGGGGTTGGTGGCGAAGGCGGCGAGGGTATGGCGCAGCACCATCCGCCCGGCCAGGTCGTGATATTGCTTGGGCAGGTCGCCGCCGAACCTGCGTCCGCGTCCCGCCGCCACCACCAGCGCCACCGTACCGCCCATCTTGTTTCCTCCAAGCTTCCGGAAAGGGCCGTCAGCCTAGAGGGCGCCGCCCGCCTTGCCAAGCGTCGGCGCTCGGCGCGGGGAGCGAGATTTCTCAAATCCCCGCGCGGCCGGCGCGGGGGAGGGCTCCGTCCCCGGCAACACTCGCCCTCTTCGCAGGGCGCGAAAGGATGCTATAGTCTTCGTATGTTGCCGATCCTTCTCAACATCGTCGCTCTCGCCGCGCTGCTTCCGGCCGCGGTGGTGTCGTTCCGCGCTCATGCTGGCCGCGATGGCCGGTTCTGGGCCGCCACCCTGCTCGCCGTGCTGGCCCCCGCCTTGTGGGCCGGCTGGCTGATGGGGGAAACCTGGCTGACCAGCCTGTCCGCCGGCCTGTGGGTCAGCATCGCCGGCAGCGCCGCGATGTTCGCCCTCTTGTCGGTGACCACGCCGCAGGCGTGGCGGCTGGGGCCGCTGCTGATGCCGTTCCTGGCATTGGTCGGGCTGCTGGCCTCCGGCATCGGCTGGGTCGAGGCGGCGCCGCCCCGGCTCGGCGCGGCCGCGCCCTCCGCCTGGGTCGATCTGCACATCGTGCTGGCGGTGCTGACCTATTCGCTGCTGACCCTGGCGGCGGTGGCCTCGGCCTCGATCTTCCTGCAGGAGCGGGCGCTGAAGCGCAAGCGCCCGACCGCGCTGACCAGGTTGCTGCCCAGCGTCGCCGACGCCGAGCGGATGTCCGGCCGCCTGCTGCTCGACAGCGAGGTGGTGCTCGGGCTCGGGCTGGTCACCGGGCTGGTGCTCAATTATGTCGAAACCGGCTCGCTGGTGACCTTCGAGAACAAGGCGCTGTTCTCGCTACTGGCCTTCGTCCTGATCGGCCTGCTGCTGATCGGGCACCGCGTCTGCGGCGTGCGCGGCCGCCGCGCTGCGCGGGTGGTGCTGACCGCCTATCTGCTGCTGACGCTGGCCTATCCCGGCGTCAAGTTCGTCCAGCAGGTGCTGATGGTCGCCGCGCCGGGCTGATCCGCCGCCCGGCCGGTGGTTTTTGCCGTTGCGTTGGGCGGCGGCTGCATAATAAATACGCACACATGATGTGTGCCGGTCGTCTCCCCCCCTTGAGCATCGGAAACCTTCGCCTCGACCGCGCCGCGATTCTGGCGCCGATGGCGGGGGTGACCGATCTTCCCACCCGCCGGCTGGCGCGTAGCCTCGGCGCCGGTCTGGTTGTCTCGGAAATGATCGCCAGCCAGGCGATGATCCGCCAGAACCGCCAGACCCTGCGCATGGCCAGCCACGACGTCTCCGACCAGCCGACTTCGGTCCAGCTCGCCGGCTGCGAGCCCGAGGCGATGGCCGAGGCCGCCCGGCTCAACCAGGATCTCGGCGCCAGCGTGATCGACATCAACATGGGCTGTCCGGTCAAGAAGGTCGCCCTCAAGGGCGAGGCCGGCGCCGCCTTGATGAAGGACGAGGTGCTGGCCGGCCGTCTGATCGCCGCGGTGGTCAAGGCGGTCGGGATCCCGGTGACGGTCAAGATGCGGATGGGCTGGGACCAATCCAGCCTCAACGCCCCCCGGCTGGCCCGCATCGCCGAGGAGAACGGCGCGGCGATGGTCACCGTCCACGGCCGCACCCGCAGCCAGATGTATTCCGGCCAGGCCGACTGGGCCTTCATCGGCGCGGTCAAGCGCGCGGTGTCGATCCCGGTGATCGGCAACGGCGACGTCGGCTCGATCGAGGACGCGCTGGCCCTGCTCGACGCCTCCGGCGCCGATGGGGTGATGATCGGTCGCGCCACCATGGGGCGGCCGTGGCTGCCCGGCCAGATCGGCCATTTCCTCGCCACCGGCGAACGTCTCCCCGAACCCGGAATCGAACAGTTGCACGCCATCGTCACCGCCCATTTCGAAGCCCTGGTCGCCCATTACGGCCCGCTCGGGGGCGTGCGCAACGCCCGCAAGCATCTCGCCTGGTATTCGCGCGGCCTGCCCGGCTCGGCCGAGTTCCGCGCCCGGGTCAACGCCCTCGACGAGGCCGATCAGGTCCGCCGCGCCCTTGACGCCTTCTATGGACCGCTGGCGGGAAAGGTCGCCGCCTGATGGCTCCTCCCACCATCGTCGCCCCGCGCCGGCGCGGCCAGCATGCCCAGGGCGCGACCTTCGATCCCGGCATGGTGCTGGGGGCGCTGAGCGCCGCCGTGCTGGCGGTCGATGGCGACGACCGCATCCGCTTCGCCAATGGCGGGGCCGAGCAATTGTTCGCCTGTGGTGCCGCCTGGCTGTGCGGCCATCCGCTGGTCGAGTTCCTGCCGCCGGATTCGCCGATCTTCGCCCTGATCGCCCAGGCGCGCGGCGCCGGCAATTCGGTATCGGAATTCGGGGTGGTGCTCGACACCCCCCGTACCGGCCACCGCGTGGTCGGGGTCCAGGTTTCGCCGCTGGCCGAGTTGCTCGACGCGGTGGTGATCAGCCTGCACGAGCAATCGATCGCGCTCAAGATCGGCGCCCAGCTCACCAGCCGCAACGCCGCCCGCTCGGTGACGGCAATGGCTTCGATCCTGGCCCACGAGGTCAAGAATCCGCTGTCCGGCATCCGCGGCGCCGCCCAGTTGCTGGAGCAGAACGCCGGCGAGGAGGACCGGGTGCTGACCCGGCTGATCTGCGACGAGGCCGACCGCATCGTCGCCCTGGTCGATCGGATGGAGGCGTTTTCCGACAATCCGACGGCGGTGCGGACCCCGGTCAACCTGCACCGGGTGCTGGAGCATGTCCGCCGCATCGCCGAGGCCGGCTTCGCCCGCCAGATCCGTTTCGTCGAGCATTACGATCCGTCGTTGCCGCCGGCGCTGGCTGACCGCGACCAACTGGTCCAGGTCTTTCTCAATCTGGTCAAGAACGCCGCCGAGGCGGTGCCGTCCGAGGGCGGCGAGATCGTGCTGTCGACCGGCTACCAGCACGGGGTCCGGCTGGCCCTGCCGGGCGGCAGCGAGACCAAGCAGCATCTGCCGCTGGTGGTCAGCATCCAGGACAACGGCCCCGGCATCCCCGAGGATCTCCGTCCCAATCTGTTCGACGCCTTCGTCACCACCAAGGCGTCCGGCTCCGGCCTCGGCCTCGCCCTGGTCGCCAAGATCATTGGTGACCATGGCGGGGTGATCGAGTATGACAGCCAGCCCCGCCGGACCGTCTTCAGGGTGATGCTGCCGATGGTCCTGGACGGCGAGAACAAGGAAACCGAATGACCATGGCGAGGAGCGCCACCATCCTGGTGGCCGACGACGACCGCGGCATCCGCACCGTGCTGTCGCAGGCGCTGGGGCGGGCCGGCTACGAGGTTCGCACCACCGGCAACGCCTCGACCCTGTGGCGCTGGGTGTCGGAAGGCGAGGGCGACCTGGTGATCACCGACGTGGTGATGCCGGACGAAAGCGGCCTCGATCTGCTGCCGCGCATCAAGAAGATCCGTCCCGACCTGCGCATCATCGTGATGAGCGCCCAGAACACCCTGCTGACGGCGGTCAAGGCCACCCAGCGCGGGGCGTTCGAGTACCTGCCCAAGCCGTTCGATCTCAAGGAACTGGTTTCGGTGGTCAGCCGCGCGCTGTCGGCGCCGCGCGCCACCCCGGCCGAGGCCGGCGGCGAGGAGGAGGAGGAGGCCCTGCCGCTGATCGGCCGTTCGGCGGCGATGCAGGAGATCTACCGCATCCTCGCCCGGCTGATGGGCACCGATCTCACCGTGATGATCACCGGCGAATCCGGCACCGGCAAGGAGCTGGTGGCGCGCGCCCTGCACGATTACGGCAAGCGGCGCAACGGGCCGTTCGTCGCCATCAACATGGCGGCGATCCCGCGCGAACTGATCGAGAGCGAACTGTTCGGGCACGAGAAGGGCGCCTTCACCGGCGCCACCCAGCGCGCCGCCGGCCGGTTCGAGCAGGCCGAGGGCGGCACCCTGTTCCTCGACGAGATCGGCGACATGCCGCCCGAGGCGCAGACCCGGCTGCTGCGGGTGCTTCAGGAAGGGGAGTACACTACCGTCGGCGGGCGGGTGCCGATCCGCGCCAATGTCCGCATCGTCGCCGCCACCCACCGCGACCTGACCCAGTTGATCCGCCAGGGGCTGTTCCGCGAGGATCTGTTCTACCGCCTCAACGTGGTGCCGATCCGGCTGCCGCCGCTGCGCGAGCGGTCGGAGGATATCCCCGAGCTGGTGCGGCATTTCCTGTCGCTGGCCGGGGCCGAGGGGTTGCCGACCAAGACCATCGATGCCCAGGCGATGGAGCGGATGAAGCGTCACCGCTGGCCCGGCAATGTCCGCGAGCTGGAAAATCTGGTGCGGCGGCTGGCGGCGCTCTATTCGCAGGAAGTGATCGGCATCGACGTGGTCGAGGCCGAGCTGGCCAGCGGCGTTCCCCCGGTCGACGTGATCGGCGGCGGGGTCGAGGGCGAGGGGCTGTCGGCGATGGTCGAGCGCCACCTGCGCGATTATTTCGCCAATCACGGCGACGGGCTGCCGCCGGCCGGGGTCTATGACCGGGTGGTGCGCGAGGTCGAGAAGCCGCTGATCGTGATCGCGCTGGAGGCCACCAGAGGGAACCAGATCAAGGCGGCGCAGTTGCTCGGGCTCAACCGCAACACCCTGCGCAAGAAGATCCGTGATCTGGAATTGCAGGTCAACCGACCGCTGAAATGACCGCCATGCGCGCGCGGCCGAGGGAAGCGTGGGCGCCGCCCACACCCGCCAAGGGCCGGAGGCCCTTGGAACCCTTTGGTGGGGATCGTTGATGACCGAGCGCCGCCGTCTGTCCCGTTTGCTGGCCTTCGGGCTGACCCTGGCGACGATCCCCTCGGTGATCGCCACCATCTGGGTGCTGGCCGATGCCGGCATCACCCCGCCCGATCCGCATGCGGTGCTGCTGCTGCTCGGGCTCGATGGCGGGCTGCTGCTCGGGCTGGCGGCGGTGGTCGGGTTCGGGGTGTGGGAGGTGATCCGCGCCCGGCGCGGCGGTTCCTCGGGGTCGCGGCTGCATCTGCGCTTCATCGTGCTGTTCGCGCTGGTGGCGGTGACGCCGTCGGTGCTGATGACGCTGAGTTCGGCCGCCTTCTTCCGCTACGGGCTGGAAAGCTGGTTCTCCGAGCGGGTGCGCACCGCGTTGCAGGCTTCGCTCGAGGTCGCCCACGCTTATCTTGAGGAACACAAGCAGATCATCGGCGGCGATGCGCTGGCGATGGCCAACGACATCAGCCGCGAGGGGCCGATGCTGATGCGCTCGCCCCAGCATTTCGCCCAGTTCGTCGCCACCCAGGCGGCGGTGCGCGGCCTGACCGAGGCGGTGGTGTTCGACGGGCGCGGCACCATCCTCGCCCGGTCCGGCCTGATCTTCGCGGTCGAGGCCAATATCGATCAGATCCCCAGTTGGGCGTTCGACAAGGCCCGCGCCGGCGACGTCGCGGTGCTGCCGTCCTCGGGCGGCGACGACCGGGTGCGGGCGCTGGTGCAGGTGCAGGGGCTGTTCGGCGACACCTTCCTTTACGTCGGCCGCTTCGTCGATCCCAAGGTGATCGGCCACATGGAGCAGACCTCGGCGGCGGTGGCCCAGTATGAGAGCCTGGAGGGGCGGCGCTCGGGGCTGGAGACGGCGTTCTCGCTGGTGTTCGGCATGGTGGCGCTGCTGCTGGTGCTGACCTCGGTGCGGGTCGGGCTGGGGATGGCGACCCGGCTGGCTACCCCGATCGTCCGGCTGATCGACGCCGCCGAGCGGGTGCGCGCGGGTGATCTCGGCGTCCAGGTGCGCGAGGAGGACGCCGCCGACGAGATCGGGCTGCTGAGCCGCGCCTTCAACCGGATGACCGACCAGCTTGCCACCCAGCGGGCCGATCTGGTCGCCGCCAACCGGGCGCTCGACGAGCGCCGCCGCTTCACCGAAACCGTGCTGGCCGGGGTGTCGGCCGGGGTGATCGGGCTCGACCGCGACGCCGGCATCCATCTGCCCAACCGTTCCGCCGCCGAACTGGTCGGCCTGCCGCTGGAAGAGCGGATCGGCGAGGATCTGCGCGCGGTGGTGCCCGAGATGGCCGAGGCGATCGACGAGGTGATGCGCCGGCCCGACCGGCTGGTCCAGCGCGAGGTGCGGCTGTCGCCGCCGGGCGAGCGTTCGCGCATCCTGCTGGTGCGGGTGGCGGCCGAGACCCTCGACGGCGAGACGGTCGGCTATGTCGTCACCTTCGACGACATCACCGAGCTGGTCTCGGCCCAGCGCAAGGCGGCCTGGGCCGATGTCGCCCGCCGCATCGCCCATGAGATCAAGAACCCGCTGACTCCGATCCAATTGTCGGCCGAGCGGCTGAAGCGTAAATATCTCAAGGAGATCGGCAGCGATCCCGACACCTTCGTTCAACTGACCGACACCATCGTCCGTCAGGTCGGCGACATCGGCCGGATGGTCGATGAATTCTCCGCCTTCGCCCGCATGCCGGCGCCCCGGCCGCGGGACGAGGACCTCAGCAATCTGTGCCGGCAGGCGGCGTTCCTCCAGCGCACCGGCGCCCCCGAGATCACCTTCGTCACCGAACTGCCCGATCGGCCGGTGCGGATCACCGCCGACGGGCGGCTGATCGGGCAGGCGCTGACCAACCTGCTGAAGAACGCGGTCGAGGCGATCCACGCCCGCGCGGATCAGTCCGTTCCCGGCCGGATCGTGATAAGGTTGCGCGAAGAGGCCGAGCGGATCCGGGTCGAGGTCGAGGACAACGGCCGTGGCCTGCCGCGCGAGGAGCGCGAGCGGCTGACTGAGCCCTACGTCACCACCCGCGCCAAGGGAACCGGATTAGGCCTTGCCATCGTCAAGAAGATCATGGAAGACCACCACGGTGATTTGTATCTTGAGGACGCGCCGGGCGGAGGGGCGCGGGTCGGGCTGGTGTTCGCGTCGGGCGAACCGCCGGCGTCTTCCCCCTCCGGCGACACGACGGTAGTTCATGGCGCATGACATCCTGATCGTCGACGACGAGGCCGATATCCGGGTCCTGATCGCCGGCATTCTTGAAGACGAAGGTTACAGCACCCGCGAGGCCGGCGATTCCGACCAGGCGCTGGAGCAGATCCGTGCCCGCCGCCCCAGTCTGGTGGTGCAGGACATCTGGTTGCAGGGCTCGCGGCTCGACGGCCTCGGCATCCTGGCCGAGATCCGCCGCGACCATCCCGAGGTGCCGGTGGTGATGATCTCCGGCCACGGCACGATCGAGACCGCGGTGCAGGCGATCAAGGAAGGGGCCTACGACTTCATCGAGAAGCCGTTCAAGGCCGACCGCCTGCTGCTGGTGGTCGAACGCGCGATCGAGGCGACCCGGCTGAAGCGCGAGAACCGCGAGCTGCGCCTGCGCAGCGGCGCGCCCGGCGAACTGGTCGGCATCTCGCCCGCGCTGGTCCAGGTGCGCCAGACGGTCGAGCGGGTCGGCCCGACCAATTCGCGCGTGCTGATCACCGGCCCGGCCGGCTCGGGCAAGGAAGTGGCGGCGCGGGCGATCCATGCCCGCTCCCGCCGCGCCGACGGGCCGTTCGTGGTGGTCAATTGCGCCGCGATGCATCCCGACCGGATGGAGATCGAGCTGTTCGGCACCGAGCACGGGGTCGATGGCCCCGGCAGCCCGCGCAAGATCGGCACCTTCGAGCAGGCCCATGGCGGCACCCTGCTGCTCGACGAGGTCGCCGACATGCCGATGGAGACCCAGGGCAAGATCGTCCGCGTCCTGCAGGACCAGACCTTCGAGCGGGTCGGCGGCGGCAGCCGGGTCGAGGTCGATGTCCGCGTCATCGCCACCACCAACCGCGATCTGGCCGAGGCGATGGTCGAGGGGGAATTCCGCGAGGACCTGTTCTATCGCCTGTCGGTGGTGCCGATCCGCATGCCGGCTTTGCGCGAGGGCAAGGAGGACATCCCGCTGCTGGCCCGCGCCTTCATGGAGCGCGCCGCCCAGGTCGCCGGGGTGCCGCCCCGGCCGCTGGGCGAGGACGCCCTGGCCGCGTTGCAGGCCTATGACTGGCCGGGCAATGTCCGCCAGTTGCGCAACGTGATCGACTGGTTGCTGATCATGGCCCCGGGCGACGCGCGCGACCCGGTGCGGGCCGACATGCTGCCGGGCGAGATCAGCGCGATCACGCCCACCGTGCTGCGTTGGGAAAAATCGAGTGAAATCATGACTTTGCCCCTGCGCGAGGCGCGCGAACTGTTTGAACGGGAATACCTGCTGGCCCAGGTCACCCGCTTTGCCGGCAACATCTCGCGCACCGCCGCCTTCGTCGGCATGGAGCGCTCGGCGCTGCACCGCAAGCTCAAGCTGCTGGGCATCAACACCGACGAGAAGGCGCGCTAGATGAAGGTCATCGTCTGCGGGGCCGGCCAGGTCGGCTTCCACATTGCCCATTATCTCGCCAGCGAAAGCAACGACGTCACCGTGATCGACCAGCGGCCCGAGCTGCTGCGCAAGATCGGCGACACCCTCGACGTCCAGGTGGTGCAGGGCTTCGCCTCCCATCCCGGGGTGCTGGAGCAGGCCGGGGCCGGCGACGCCAACATGCTGATCGCGGTCACCGCCGCCGACGAGGTCAACATGGTGGCCTGTCAGGTGGCCCATTCGCTGTTCGAGGTGCCGACCAAGATCGCCCGGATCAGGAGCCAGAGCTACCTCGACCCGATCTGGTCCAATCTGTTCACCCGCGACCACCTGCCGATCGACGTCATCATCAGCCCGGAGATCGAGGTCGCCCGCGCCATCACCCGCCGGCTGCGGGTGCCGGGCACCATCGACGTGATCCCGCTCGCCAACGACAAGGTGCGGCTGATCGGGGTGCGCTGCACCGCCCAGTGCCCGCTGATCCATACCCCGCTGCGGCAATTGACGGTGCTGTTCCCCGACCTTGCCATCGTCATCATCGGCATCGTCCGCGACGGCAAGGCGATCGTGCCCGGGCCCGAGGACCAGATGCAGCCGGGCGACGAGGTCTATTTCGTGGTCGATACCGCCCATGTCGAGCGGGCGATGGCGGCGTTCGGCCGCGAGGACACCGAGGCCCGCCGCATCCTGGTGCTGGGCGGCGGCAATATCGGCCTGTTCCTGGCCCAGCGGCTGGAGGCGGCCCATCCCAACAGCACGATCAAGGTGATCGAGCAGGACCGCGCCCGCGCCGAACTGGTGGCGCGCAGCCTCAACCGCTCGGTGGTGATCAACGGCGACGTGCTCGACGGCGACATCCTGCGCGAGGCCTCGGTCGCCGCCGCCGAGGCGGTGATCGCCGTCACCAACGACGACGAGACCAACATCCTCGCCAGCCTGCTGGCCA
>JBDLVO010000485.1:0-3424 GCA_039804805.1 Pseudomonadota bacterium | reverse complement strand
CCCCGGACCCCCTTTATTTTCGAAAAGAAGGGGGTTCGGGGGACACCCCCGAGCGGGTGCGGGCGGCAGCCCGCCGGCGTCAGCCGAACCGGGGTCATGGCTTGCGCGCCAGCAGCCACATGTGGGAGGACAGGCGGTTGTCGGCCAGGAAAGCCTGGAACGCCGCCTGGGTTTCGGCCGGGGCGTGGCCGAGCAGATGGCGCAGGAACGGATCGTCCGCGACCGCGCCGGCCGCCGCCAGGGTGTTGCGGACGATGTCGAGATCGATCCGCCCCGGGGTGAGGAAATCGAGCAGATCCAGCCCGCAGCGCGGCAGCAGCGCCTCGACCCCGGCCTGGCTGAGGAAGGTGAGGTGATGCGGCGGCGCCACCGCCTTCGAACGCGCGCCCAGGGTCAGGATGTCGAACCCGGTGCCGCACAGGCCGGTGACCAGGATCAGGCCGCCGGGCCGGGCCAGGGTGGCGAGGTCGCGCAAAAAGCCCTCGGCCGAGACCAGATGCTCGATCACCTCGAACGACACCACCAGATCGGCCTGCCCGGCCCAGGCCGGATCGGCGGCGGCCTGATCGGCCAGTCCCTCGAAGGTGGCGAATCCCTTGCTCCGGCAGGTGGCGGCGAGGCCGGCGGTCGGCTCGACCGCGCGCAACGGCCCGGCCCAGCCGGCGGCGCGGGCCTCCTCCAGGAAGATCCCGGTGCCGGCGCCGACATCGACCACCGCGCCGGGATTCAGGCCGCGCCCGGCCAGCAAAGCGGCGATGCGCTCGACCCGGGGACGGAAGATCAGTTCCCGCCGCGCCTCGGCCACCGCCGGAAAGAACACCTCGCCCCAATAACGCTGCGAGGCGCTGTCGCGGTAGAACGCCGCCAGCCGCTCGGGCGGCGGGGCCGGATCGACCCACAGCGTGCCGCAATCGGGGCAGCGCACCAGCGAGAACACCCCCTTGGCGAAAGCGGGAACACCACGCGCGCCACAGCCGGGACAAGGCCGCGCGACGAACCCGCGCGTGTCCGGAAACAGGGTGGCGACGTCGGCGGTGGACAGACGCAGATATTCGTCGTGCAAAGCGGCGGGGCGGATGTCGGCTTCGCGCATGGTCATCCCTCCTGGGGCAGGTCGATCCGGTTGAGGGCGACGAGATGGGCGAAATCGGCATTGCGCGCCGCCAACGCATCGAAACCGCCGATATCGACGATCCGCCCCTGATCCATCAGCGCCACCCGATGGCAATGCCGCACCGTCGACAGGCGGTGGGCGATCACCACCACGGTCAGCGCGCCGGCCAGGGCGGCGATCGCCTGGGTGATGTCCTGTTCGGTCTCGGCATCGAGCGCCGAGGTCGCCTCGTCGAGCACCAGCACCCGGGGGGAGCGGTACAGCGCCCGGGCGATCCCGACCCGCTGGCGCTGGCCGCCGGACAGGCGGCAGCCGCGCTCGCCGAGCACGGTGTCGAGCCCGTCGGGCAGACCGGCCACCACCGCCTCGAGCCGGGCCAGCCGGATCACTTCGGCCAGCCGGACGGGATCGATCTCGTCGTCCTCGCAGCCGAGGGCGATGTTGCGGGCGAGGCTGTCGTCGAGCAGGAAAATCTCCTGGGGGATGTAGCCGATCAGCCGCTGCCAGCCGGACGGATCGGCGGTGATGTCGATTCCGTCGAGCAGCAGGCGCCCCGCGCTCGGCCGCAGCAGGCCGAGCAGCAGATCGGCCAGGGTGGTCTTGCCCGCGCCCGAGCGCCCGACCAACGCCAGCGATTCCCCTACCGCCAGTTCGAGATCAACCCCGGACAGGGCCGGCCGCTCGGCGCCGGGATAGGCATAGGTCACCCCCTCCAGCCGCAGGGCGCGGGTGAAGCGGGCGGGCGGAGCCGCCGTCGCCCGCGCCGGCGCCGTTCCCCGGGCGAAACCGTCGCGATGGAGGATGTCGATCGTGCTGCTGTTTTCCCGCAGCAGGGTGATCGCGGCGATGATCTTGCTGGCCGATGGCAGCAGCCGCATCGCCGCCACCCCGAGCACCCCGAGCAGCGGCAACACCTCGGCGGCGGGGCGATGCTGGAGCACCACCGTCACCAGCACCACCGTCAGCATCGCCATCACCGCCACCGCCTCCAGCATCAGCCGCGGCCAGGTCGGCGCGATCAGGCTGAGGGCGGTAATCTGGGCCCGGCCCAGGGTCGGCGCGGCGAACCGCCGGACGAAGAATTCCTCCAGCCCGCCGAGCTTGACCATCTTGGGGCTGCCGAGGGCCTGATTGATCCACACCAGCGCGGCGCGGTCGAACTCGATTCCGGACTCGCCCCAGCGCCGCAGCCGGCGGCGGGTGGTGGCGTGAAAGACGACCACCGTCGTCACCATCACCCCCCCCACCCCCAGCGTCACCAGCGGATCGATCAGCAGCAGCATCACCACCACCCCGAGCACCGCAAGCCCCTCGGTGGCGAGTTGCAGCAGCGGCAGCACGCTGCGGACATACAGCCGCATCGACAGCAGGGTAACGTTGCGCACCAGTTCGGCGCTGTTGCGGCCCAGCAGGGCCTCATAGGGGCGGGCGAGATAGTCGCGCAGCATCCGCTCGGCGAAATCGGCCTGCCGCAACAGGGCGAACTGCCCCTGCTGCCAGCCGATCAGGCCGAGCAGTGCCGCCTTGACCAGGAAAAAGGCCATCAGCCCGAGGCAGAGCAGGGCGAGGGTCATGTCGAACCGGTTTTGCAGCGCGCCCTGGAGCGCCGTTCCGATCAACGGCAGCCGCCCGACCGTGTCGGGCGCCAGCAGCAACTGGAACAGCGGGATCAGCAGGCCGATCCCCAGCATCTCGAGCAGGGTGGCCACCCCCATCAGCACGCCGGACCACGCCATCCCCCGCCGGGTCGGCGGGTCGAGCAGGGCGAAAACGCGGGAGATCGGATCAAGCATCGTGGCGTCCTTCCGGCGCGAGGTCTACCGGAACTGCCGAAGTGATGTCCAGTCCGACGGGGGATACAGCCGGGCAATCGGATAACCCGGGCACATTGTTTTACGCCGAGGGGCTGTCGAATAAGACTGAATCATCGCCGCGCGCATCCACCGGTTACCCAGACCGCTGCGGTCAAGAGGGTTGACGCGCGCCCGGCGCTGCCCCAATGATCGCCGGTTTTTCGCTGCCAGAGGCTGTGTGGCCATGACCGTTAACCGTGTACCCGCGGTAATTCATCCGTTTGACCAGGACCTGATCGACCTCGACGGCAAATCGGTGCTGGTGACCGGGGGAACCGGCTCGTTCGGCAAGGCTTTCATCCGCGCCGCGATTGCCCGCTGGAAACCGGCCCGTCTGATCGTCTATTCGCGCGACGAGTTGAAGCAGAGCGAGATGGCGGCCGAGATCAACCCCGCCGACACGCCCTGTATCCGCTATTTCATCGGCGACGTGCGCGACCGCAACCGGCTGAGTCTG
>JBDLVO010000484.1:0-3924 GCA_039804805.1 Pseudomonadota bacterium | reverse complement strand
GCCCGGCCGCCAGCAGGGTCAGCCGGGCGGTGGCGGCGGGGCCGAGGCGGCGGACCGCGCCGAGCAGCAGCAGGCCGCCGAGCGGCAGCACGGCGTGATACCACGCGGTGTCGCGCAGGGTCATCGCCAGCGCCCAGGCCAGCCCGACCGCGACGGCGAAACCGGCCCCCGGCGCCGGGCCGCCGGCGAGGCGGGCGACGATCGCCAGCAGGGCGGCGATCATCAGGCTGGCATGCAGGCTGTCGCTGAGGATCGCCAGATCGAACAGCAGGAAGTCGGACAGGCCGCACAGCAGCACCAGCCCGAGC
Source organism: Pseudomonadota bacterium (assembly GCA_039804805.1). Classification (GTDB taxonomy): domain Bacteria; phylum Pseudomonadota; class Alphaproteobacteria; order Rhodospirillales; family Magnetospirillaceae; genus Phaeospirillum. Next base: position 3,616 of record JBDLVO010000484.1, on the reverse strand, counting down.
CGCAGCGGCACCGAGGCCACCAGCCGGGGCAGCACCCGCCCGAACAGCGCCAGCACGCCGAGGCTGGCGGCGGATTGCAGCAGGACCAGCGCCAGCGGGGCGTGATCGCCGGCCAGGGTGCGGGCGGCGGCGATCAGCAGCGGATAGCCGTAGGGGCGGAACAGCAGGTCGGGCGCGGCGGCGGCGGTCCACTCTCCCGCCCGCCACCAGCCGGGAGTGTCGAGCACCCATTGGCCGATGCGCAGGTAGAGGGCGCTGTCCTCGAACCGGGTGGGGCCAAGGGCCAGCAGCAGGGCCAGCTTGACCCCGGCCACCGCCAGCAGCGCCAGCGGCAGCAGCCGGCGACGGTAGCGGCGCTCGGGGTCGGGACTCATCCGCCGGCGGTCCGCTTGACCTCGGCCAGCACGAACACCCGCAGCGCGGCGGAGAGCGAGACCGGCTCGTCCGGGCCGAAGCGGGTCGAGTCGATCTCGGTCACCAAGTGGTTGAGCGAGACGCCGCGCCGGGCGGCGATCGCCCGCAGCTCGTCCCAGAACGCCGCTTCGAGGGTGACGCTGCTGGGATGGCCGGCGATGGTGACCGAGCCCTTGCGGATCCGGCCCGGCGCGGCGGTCACGGCGCGGCGGCCGGCTGGGCCGGGGCGCCTTCCCAGGCGCTGTGCGGCGGGATCGCTTCGCCCTTCATCACGATGGTGAACAGGCCGATGCGGGCATAATCGCCGACGTCGGTGTCGTAGAGCACGGTCGAGCCGGCGCCGATGCTGACGCCCTTGCCCATCCGCACCACCCCGACCTTCATCACCCGGTCCTCGTAGAGGTGGGTCTGAAGCGCCGAGGCGGTGTTGATGGCGCAGTAATCGCCGACATGGATGCAATCGAACTCGGTGATGTCGTTGGCGTCCATGAACACGCCCTGGCCGATATGGCAGCCGAACAGGCGCAGGAACCAGGGCAGGAACGGGGTGCCGCGCAGATGGTCGAGCATCACCTTGCCGGCCATGCCCCAGTACATCACCGCCACCGCCTCGGTCCGCAGCGCCCACCACGACCACATCGGCTTGGCGGTGGGGCGGTAGACCCCCATCATCAGCCATTTGACGGTGATGGCGCACAGCGTCAGCCCGACCGAGATCGCCACGCTGGCGGTGCAGAACAGCACCGCCACCACGACGTAATCATGGCGGGCGATCCACTGGTCGATCACCTCGACCGACAGGATGCCGAAGGTGATGAACAGCATGGTCGGCAGCGACACGGCGAAGGCCTCGAACAAGGCGCGCCACGCCCGGCGCCACCAGGGCGGCTCGTAGGTCCAGGCGGCGCCGATCGAATCGAAGCGCTGACGCACCGGCAAGCGTAGCGGCGGGCTGCCGAACCAGGTGTCGCCCGCCTGGATCTCCACGTTGTCGGGCGGCAGCGACTTGATGCCGATCAGGGTGCCCTCGGGCAGTTCGGTGCCGGGCGGGATCACCGCGTCGTTGCCGACGAACACCCGGGGGCCGATCCGCACCGGCTCGACATCCATCCAGTTGCGGCGGACGGTCTCGTCGCCGAGGATCACCTCGTCGGCGATGAAGCTTTTCTCGCCGATCTCGGTGACGTCGTAGCGGCCGGCGAGATTGCAGGAAATCTCGGCGTCGCGGCCGATCCTGGTCCCCATCAGCCGGTACCACAGCCGCATGTAGACGGTGGCGTAGAGCGAGGACAGGGTTTCCAGCATCAGCTCGGTCGCCAGGGCGACGATCCATTTACGGACATAGAAGCCGCCATAGACCGAATAGCGCCCGGCGGTGACCACCGGCAGCACCGTCCAGCGCACCAGCGCCAGCAGCAGCATGGTCAGCACGATCAGCGCCATCGCCGTCGGCCAGGCCAGCAGCGGCAGGATGGTGAGGTAGTCGCGCTGTCCGGCCCCGGCGAAGACGTCGCTCAGGCTTTCGAACAAAGTGAAGGCGGGGAAGATCGGGATCAGGCTGATCGGCGGCAGCACCACCAGCATCACCAGATAGAACAGGCTGAGGGCGGCCTTGCGCGGGCGGCTGGCATAAGCCGGCTCGGGCTGGCCGTCGAGATCGATCGGGCCGCGCCGCCGCGCCGGCGAGCCGGTCCACAGCTCGGCCCGGCCGGTGCGGGTGCCGGCGGCCAGCGCCGACATGTCGCCCAACTCGCTGTCGGCGCCGAGCCTGGTGTCGGCCCCGACCACCGCCGAGGTGCCGACATGGCAATGGTCGCCGATCTCGATGGCGCCGATCACCAGCTCGTTGCCGATCACCTCGGCATTGGCCAGCTTGACCTTGCCGCCGATCACCACCCCCTGGCCGATGCTGACCAGATCGAAGGCGCCGGCCTCCAGCTCGCCGATGTTGCAATCGCTGCCGACCCGGGCGCCCAGCGCGCGCAGATAGACCCCCATGATCGGGGTGCCCTGGAACCACTTGATGTGGGCGACGTTGACCACCCGCTGCGCCAGCCACCAGCGGAAATAATAAAAGCCCCACAGCGGATAGCGGCCGGGCTTGGTCCGCCCGATCGCCAGCCATTTCAGCCCGACCGAGCCGACGATGGTGCCGATGTTGATCACCGCGTAGGTCAGCATCAGCACCACGATCTCGCGCCCGAGCCCGGCCTCGTCGCCCGACAGCAGCATGTAGCTGACGAACACGCCGAGCCAGGGCAGGGTGGTCAGCGTCAGGATCAGCGGCATCACCACCGCCTGGGCCAGCCCGCACAGCAGGCGGCGGCCGAGCGGCGGCGGCTCGAACGACAGGTCGCGGAGGGTGGCGCCGACGCGGGAATCGAGCAGCGCCGCCATCGCCCGCAGGGTGCGGGTGGCGTAGATCTCGGTCAGGGTCAGGCCGGCCAGGGCCGGATCCTGCCGCACCACCGAGACGAAGCGGGCGGCGAGCAGGGAATGGCCGCCGAGATCGGTGAAGAAATCGGCCGCGAACGGGATCGACTGGCCGGGGAACACCGCCTGGGCGGCGGCGAGCAGCTTGGCCTCGGTGGCGGTGGCGGGGGCTTCCTGCGCCTCGGCGGGGGCGGCGTCGAGCGGCAGGGCGGCCAACGCCTTGCGATCGACCTTGCCCGATATCAGCCGGGGCAGGGCGGCGACCGGCTGGACCAGCGCCGGCACCATGTAGGGCGGCAGGCCCTGGCGCAGCCCGGCCCGCAGCGCGGCGGGATCGGGCGGGGCGGCGTCGGCGGCGGCGACGACGAAGGCGACCAGCCGTTCGGTGCCGTCGTCGCGGCGCAGCGCCACCGCCGCCTGGGCGATGCCGGGGGCGGCGGCGAGGCGGGATTCGATCTCGCCCAGCTCGACGCGGAAGCCGCGGATCTTGACCTGATCGTCGATGCGGCCGTGGAAGGCGAGGGTGCCCTGATCGGTGACGCTGACCGCGTCGCCCGAACGGTACAGCACCGGGGCGGCGCCGTCCCGGTCCCACGGATTGGCGATGAACTTGGCGGCGGTCAGCTCGGGCCGGCCGAGATAGCCGGCGGCGATGCCGGGGCCGCCGATCAGCAATTCGCCGGTCTGGCCGGGCGCCACCGGCGCCAGCGAGTCATCGGCGACATAGCAGACGTAATTGGCGATCGGGGCGCCGATGGTGACGGCATCG
>JBDLVO010000483.1:0-2537 GCA_039804805.1 Pseudomonadota bacterium | reverse complement strand
GTTTCGGCAAAGGGTCCGTCATGGCCCGGCGCCGTCGCCCCGACCAACCGTGGAGTCCGTGAAGGCCATGACCAGAACCGACCAGAAGACCACCCGTCCGGCGGTGATCGCCAGCCGCAAGAGCTGCGACGCCGAAGGCACCGGCCTGTCCCATTACGTGCTGATGGACAAGCAGGTGAAGCGTTGAGCCTCGCCGTCGAGGTGAAGGGGGGAGCGGCGGAAGCCGCTCTTCCCGACGGGCTGGACTGGTTCGACATCGGCCATCCCGACTACACCGCGCTGATCGACGCCGACACCGCGTTCTGGTCGCTGGTGCGCAAGGACCAGGCCGGGGCGGTGATCGAGGACGGGGCCCTGCTGGCGCAGTGGCACGCCAAGCGCGACTCGTTCGCCCAGGAAATGGACATGCTGCGCTTCCATCTGAAGCCGTCGGCGGTCTATTTCAATCCGACCGAGCGTTGCAACCTCGATTGCGCCTATTGCTACATTCCCGGCGAGATGCGCAAGGGCGGCCAGCAGATGAGCAAGGAAACCCTGCTCGACGCGATGGCCCGGCTCGATGAGTATTTCCGTCGCACCCTGCCCCCCGACCGCAAGCCGCAGATCATCTTCCACGGCGCCGAGCCGATGCTGGCGCGCGAGGCGATGTTCGCCGCGATCGAGCAATACCGCGACCGCTTCCGCTTCGGGGTGCAGACCAACGCCACCCTGCTCGACGACGAGGCGGTGGCGTTCCTGACCGGCCAGGGCTGCGGCATCGGCCTGTCGCTCGACGCCCCGGTGCAGAATGTGGCCGATCTGTCGCGCAAGCGCTGGAACGGCGACAGCGTGTTCGACTCGACCCTGCGGGCGATCGACCGGCTGCGCGGCTATCCCGGCTTCAACGTGATCTGCACGATGAACCGCCAGAACGTCGATCAGCTCACCGCGATGGTCGAGTTCCTCCACGCCCGCGAGGTGCCGGCCTGCATGCTGAACTTCGTCCGCTGCACCCAGCAGGGCGGACGGGAGTCGTGGGTCGAGGACGAGGTGGTCGCCAAGGCCTTCACCGCCGCGCTCGACCGCACCCATCAGCTCTACCGCGAGACCGGGCGCAAGCTGGTGGTGGCCAATTTCGCCAACATCCTGATCTCGATCCTGGCCCCCACCGCGCGGCGGCTGATGTGCGACATCTCCCCCTGCGGCGGCGGGCGCAGCTTCTTCGCCCTGGTTCCCGACGGCACCCTGTTCCCGTGCAGCGAGTTCATCGGCCTGCCCGAATTCGCCGGCGGCAACCTGTTCCAGGACCGGATCGAGGACGTGCTGGAAACCGCGCCGTTCAAGAAGGTGTCCGAGCGCAAGGTCGAGGACATCGCCAAATGCGCGATCTGTCCGGTGCGCCATTTCTGCGGCTCGCCCTGTCCGGCCGAGGCGCACGAGGCCAATGGCGGCATGAACCAGATCGGCGCCTATTGCGACGCCTATCTGGAGCAGGCCCGCTACGCCTTCCGCCTGATCGCCGACGGCATCGAGGGCGATTTCCTGTGGGATGGCTGGGACGAGGGGACCGAAACCACCTTCGCCTTCGGCGCCTGTTGACGCCGGCTCCGCCGCCCGGGACAGTCCCGGGCGGCGGAAGCCACCCGACGGGGTAGGCAAGACCCGGCAAAGGGGCTATGCTGACCGCCTTAGCCCTGGTTCCGGCGCCGATGCCCCCTCCCCCCGTTTTTCCTCCCGATTCCGGCGGCAGTTTCGAATACCGTCTCCAGCGCACTCCGGTGGGCGTGGTGGTGCTCGATGCCGAACGGCGGATCCTGTCGGCCAACCCGCTGGCGCGCCAGTTGCTCGGCCGCGACCGGACGCTGCCGTTCGGGCGCGACATCCTCGACCTGCATCCCCCGGCGGCGCGGCCCAAGGTGGCGTGGCTGATCGAATGCGCCCGCGATTCGGCCGAGGGCACCGCCGCGCTGGTGGTCACCACCCCGATCGGTAGCCTGGTCGCCAAGGTCACCCGGCTGCAAACCGGCCCCGAGCCCGGCCAGATCGGCTATTGCATGATGTTCCACGCCCAGGGCGATCTGGCGATGGGGCCGCCGGTCGTCACCGGCCCGCACGGCGCCCTGCTGCTGAAGCTGCCGGTGGTGCGCGGCCAGGGCGGCGTCACCAGCCTGATCGACGTCGATCAGGTGGTCTGCCTGACCGCCCAGGGCCATTACGCCGAGGCCCGCACCCTGGCCTTCGCCGCCTTCTGCCCGCGCTCGCTGGCCGACCTCGAACGCCGGCTCGACCCCGCTCTGTTCCTGCGGGTCCACCGCCGCCATCTGGTCAATCTGCGCCACATCCTCGCCACCGAGCGCGACGATGGGCGGCTTTATCTGCGCCTCGCCGATCAGGCCGCCACCCGCCTGCCGGTCAGCCGCGAGAAAACCGACCTGCTGCGCCGATTGCTGGCGCTGTAAAAGCGGGCTCCCGCCCGCGCGCTTCGCGCGCCATACCAAGGAGTTACGCGGGCTCCCGCCCGCACCCGGCCGGGGCGATGCCCCGGACCCCCTTCTTTT
>JBDLVO010000482.1:0-2914 GCA_039804805.1 Pseudomonadota bacterium | reverse complement strand
CGCCCAAACCCAACCGGGGCGATGCCCCGGCCCCCTTTTGTTTTCGAAAAAAGGGGGGGTTGGGGCAGTGCCCCAAGCAGGCGCGGGCGGCAGCCCGCTTGGCGAAAGCCAAAATGACAATCGCTGGCTCCGGTCAGTCGGCGCTGGCGGCGCGGTCGATGAACAGCGCGCCGGCGACCACCACCGTCTCGCCCACGGCGAGGCCGGAGCGGATCTCGACCCGCCCGTCCTGATCGAGCCCGGTCTCGACCGGGCGCAGCGCCAGGGTCCGGCTGGCCGGATCGGCCACCCACACCCGGGCCGCCTCCCCTTCCCGCACCACCGCCGCCGCCGGCACCGCCACCGCCTCGACCGGCTGGGCGGTGTCGATGCGGAAGCGGGCGAACATCTCGGGCTTCAGCGCCCCGTCCGGATTGGCGATCTCGGCCCGCACCGGCAGGCGGTGGGTGGCGGGATCGAACGCGGTGGCGACATAGCCGAGCCGGGCCTGGAACACCCGGCCGGGATAGGCCGGCACCCGCACCGCCACCGGCAGCCCGACCCGCATCGCCCCGGCCTCGGCCTCGCGCACGTTGGCGACCAGCCACACCGTGGCCGGGTCGCCGAGGGTGAACACCGGGGTCGAGCCGCCGCTGGCGCCGCTGACGAGGTACTGGCCGACCCCGACCTGACGGCTGAGCACGGTGCCGCCGATCGGGGCGCGCACCACCGATTCCGCCGGCATCGCCGCCCCGCCATGCTCCAGCCGGGCGATCTCGGCCGCGCTCTTGCCGAGGATGCGCAGCCGGTTGCGCACCGCCGCCAGGGCGATGCGGGCGGTGCGCTCGCCGCCGCGCGCGCCGGCGAGGTCGAGCTGGGCCTGCTGCCAATCCTTCAGCGCCCCGCCCCGCGCCTCGACCAGGGCATGGGCGCGCTGTTCGGCGGTTTCGGCCAGCTTGGTCTGGGCCTCGGCGGTGGCCAGCCCGGCCGCCGCCGCGATCAGGTCGTTCTGGGCCTGAACGAACTCGCTGGCCTCGATGGCGAACAACGGGTCGCCCGGCCGCACCACCGCCCCGGCGCTGGCGAACACCCGGGTCACCCGGCCGGAATAGGGCGAGAATACCGGGGTGGTGGTGTCGTCATTGGCGGCGATGCGGCCGTCGGCCTGCTCGGCCGGCTGGAACCGCGCCGAGCCGGCCGGGGCCAGCGTCAGCCCGGCCCATTGCCCCGGGGTTGGCCGGAACCAGCCGGGCTTGACCACCGCCTCGGCCAGGGCCGCCGGGGCCGGGGCGGGGCGCTGGATCACCACCAGCCCGAGGCAGGAGCCGATCAGCAGCAGCAGGAACAGGCCGGCGCGGCGGCGGACCCGCGACCGCCAGCAGCGGCCGAGGGCGGCGCCGAGCGCGGCCGCCGGCCGACGAAGCAGCTTCGACATGGTGGGGACTCCCCTCCGGTTCGGCGTCAGCACGGCGGGGCGCCGCGCCGGCGGGATCTTCCCCGCGCCACCTTACATCCGACTTTCACGAGCATGGCGCGGGGGTCAGAATTCGGCGTGCAGCCGGCCGCCGAACACCTGGGCCGGGCCGCGATCCTTGTTGTAGCCGGGGTTTTCGATCAGCTGATAATCGCCGGTCAGGGTCAGGAACGGCAGCAGCCGGGCGGCGTAATAGGCTTCGAGATCGACCTCGTGGCCATAGCTGAGCCCGCCGTCGCCTAGCAGAATCGTGCTGCCGCCGGCGGCGAGGAAGGCGCGGTGGGCCGCGGTGATGGTGTCGACCGCCGCGCCGAGCCCGATGGTGTCGTCGGGCCGGCCCCAGCGCCCGCCCTTGAGGCTGGCCCCGCCGGCCAGACTGGCATCGGCGTCGGTGAAGCCCCATTCCTCGCTGCTTCCGTCGTTCCACGACAATCGGGCGAACAGGCCGAGTTCGTCGGCGATCTCCTGCTCGGCGGTGGCGGCGAAGCCGAATTTCTCATGACCGGGCTGGCGGGTACGCTGGAGCGCGGCGGCGGCGTCGGCCCCCTGGGCGATCAGCCGCAACGCCTCGCGGTAATCGCCCATCGCCGCCCGGGTGTAGAAGCCCATCAGCTTGAGCTTGCCCGGCCGGCCGGCGAGGCTGGCCCGCCCCTCCAACTCGACCGCCTGGCTGAGGGTGCGGTCGCCGCCGAAGGCGACATCGGAGGCGTTGAGGCTGTTGGGCACGGCGAAGGCGCCGTAACGCAGCGCCCAATCGGCCTGATTGAGTTCGGCGTACAGGCCCCGGGTGTAGCCCTTCTGATTGCCCGGCACGTCCCAGGCGGCGGATTCCCACAGCGCCCAATTGGTGAAATTGGCGCGCGGATCGTTGGCGTAGCTGTTGGTCTGGAAGAAATCCGAGGCGGCGAACCCGCCGCCGATCAGGGTCAGCCGCGACACGTCCTGAGAACCGGCCAACTGGTTGGCCCCGCCCTCGATCCATTCCTGGTCGCCGCCGAGGCCGATCACCTGCTTGAGGTAATAGCGCGCCGGATAATATTTCGGCCACAGCGAGCCGCCCTTCTGCGCCTCGCCGTTGGTGAAGCCGGCCAGCCCGTAGGTGTGGCTGAGGCCGTATCCTTCCGACATCTCGGGATCGACATAGATTTCGGCGCCCCGCCACAGCCGGGCCCCGAGGAACAGGGTGACGGTGTTGCTGTCGCGGGCCTGGAACTTGTGGTCGAGGCTGTTGCCGGACTGATAGGCCGAGGGGAAGTCGGGCTTGACCTGATAGGTGCTGGTGGCCTGACCGTGGAGCGAGAAATCCTCGGCGACCCGCGCCTCGTCCGCCGCCGGCGCGGCCTCCTCCTCCCCGGCCCGGACCGGCCCCGCCGCCGCCAGCAGCCCGAGACCGAGCCAGACCACGCCCCAATACCGGATATTGCAGTTCATTGTCCCCTGCCCTTCCGTTTGCGATCTCCG
>JBDLVO010000481.1:0-6272 GCA_039804805.1 Pseudomonadota bacterium | reverse complement strand
GCCACCGGCGGTGATCAGCCACACCTGGTTGCCGTCCCAGTGCGGCCCGACCGCATTGATGATCACCCGGCGTTCATCGTCGGTGCGGCCGAGGAACGGCAGCAGAACGCCGACGCCCATGTCCATCCCGTCGGTGATGGCAAAGCCGATCAACAGCACGCCGATCAACAGCCACCAGATCAGTTTCAGGGTCTCGTAATCGAGGATCATGACGTTTCCTCCCCTCAACCGGCGTGGGCGGGCGCGCCGCCGGTCTCGCCATGGTAACGACCGGTGCCGAGGCTGGCCGGGCCGAGACGGGCGTACTTGACCATCAGGAAGATTTCGATCACCAGCAGCAGGGTGTAGAACCCGATGAAGCCGACCAGACTGAAGATCAGGTCGCCGCTGGTCAGGCTGGAGGTGGCGAGGAAGGTCGGCAGCACCTCGCCGATCGCCCAGGGCTGGCGGCCGAATTCGGCGACGAACCAGCCGGTCTCACAGGCGAGCCACGGCAAGGGCAGCGACCACAGCAGCGCCTTCAGCAGCCAGCGCTGGCGCTCGATCGTCCGCCGCAGGGTGAAGTAGAGCGAGGCGGCGATCAGGAACAGCATGGCGAAGCCGAACAGCACCATCACCCGGAAGGTGATGAACAGCGGCAGCACCGGCGGGATGGTGTCGCGGGCGGCCTGGGCCACCTGTTCCGGGGTGGCATCGACCACCTTGTCGGTATAGCGCTTGAGCAACAGCCCGTAGCCGAGATCGACCTTGCGGCTTTCGAACGCCGCCTTGGCCTCGTCGCTGGTGTCGCCGGCGCGCAGCCGCTGCAACGCCTCGTAGGCCTGCATGCCGGAGCGGATGCGGATTTCGTGCTGGGCCATCAGGTCCTTGAGCCCGGTCACCTGCTGGTCGGTCGAACGGGTGCCGATCAGACCGAGCAGCCACGGCACCTTGACGCTGACCTGATTGGTCATGGTCTGGTCGTCGGGGATGGCGAACAGGCTGAGGCCGGCCGGGGCGGGATGGGTGTCGTATTCGGCCTCGATCGCGGCCAGCTTGGTCTTCTGGACGTCGCCCAGGGTGTAGCCGCTCTCGTCGCCCAGCACCAGCACCGACAGCACCGCCGCGGCGCCGAAACCGGCGGCGATGGCGAAGGAGCGCTTGGCGAAGCCGACATCACGGCCCTTCAGCATGTAGAAGGCGCTGATGGCGAGGACGAACATCGCGGCGGTGACGTAGCCGGCGGCGACGGTGTGGACGAACTTGACCTGGGCGACCGGATTGAACAGCACCTCGGTGAAGCTGGTCATCTCCATCCGCATCGTCTCGGCCGAAAAGGACGAGCCGACCGGATTCTGCATCCAGCCGTTGGCGACCAGGATCCACAGCGCCGACAGGTTCGAGCCGAGCGCGGTGAAGAAGGTCACCATCAGATGCTGGCGCTTGGACAGCTTGTCCCAGCCGAGGAAGAACAGACCGATGAAGGTCGATTCGAGGAAGAAGGCCATCAGGCCCTCGATCGCCAGCGGCGCCCCGAACACGTCGCCGACATAATGCGAGTAATAGGCCCAGTTGGTGCCGAACTCGAATTCCATCGTCAGCCCGGTGGTGACCCCGAGCGCGAAATTGATGCCAAACAGCTTGCCCCAGAACCGCGTCATGTCGCGATAGACCGGGTTGTTGGTCATCACGTAGGCGGATTCCATGATGAAGAGGATCCAGGACAGGCCGAGCGTCAGGGGCACAAACAGAAAATGGTACATCGCGGTGGCCGCGAACTGCCAACGCGACAGCTCGATGAACAGCGGATCGATCATCGGCGCACTCCCCCTTTTCTCCACGCCCGGCGGAGGCCGCTCCGGCGGGCTTTCAGCGACAGAGCAACGTCAGGAAGTGTAGGCCCGGGAAGGGGGAAGCGCCAACATTTTAATTATGATAAGGGGGATTTGGCCCGCGCGGCGCTCCCCCGCGCCGGCGGGCGCGACGGCCAGGACCTTTAAAATTTTACCTTTTTCCCGGCTGGGAAATGTCCCCCCCTGCCCCGGCCGGCCCCCCATCCCCACCCGTTGGAGTGGAGACACGCCCAACCGCCTCTCCCACCTGCGGGAGAGACCGGCCGAGTCCGGTGTCCTGATGAAAAAGAAGGGGGTCCGGGGCCTCGCCCCGGGCGGGCCGGCGGGCGGCAGCCCGCCTCATCGTTGCTCTGGCGCGCAAAACGCGGGCGGGTCAGAGCCCCATGCGCGCGGCGAGGATCGCGGCCTGGGTGCGGTTTTCGCAGCCGAGCGAGCGCAGGATGGCGGTGACGTGCAGCTTGACGGTGATCTCGGCCAGATTGAGGTCGCGGGCGACCTCCTTGTTCGACTTGCCCTGGCGCAGCATCGCCAGCACGTCACGCTGACGCGGGGTCAGCAGGGCGCGCAGCCGCTCGGCATCGAAATCGCCCGGCTGGGCGGCGGCGGCGGCGGCGGCGGCGGGCGGGGCGACGAAGCTTTCCCCGCTCAACACCGATCGGATCCCCTTCATCATCTGGGCGCTGCCGGCGGATTTGGAGATATAGCCATGGGCCCCGGCATCGAGGGCGCGGCGGACCATGTGCGGATCCTCCGACGCCGACACCACCACGAGGTAGAGATCGGGCGCGGCGCGGCGGATCGCGCCGATCGCCGAGACGCCGTCCATCCCCGGCATGTTGAGATCGACCAGGGCGATGTCGATGTCGGGGGTGGCATGCACCTGCGTCAGCACCTGGGGGAAATCGCAGGCTTCGACCACGGCCAGCGGTTCCCCGGCCATGGTTTCGAGCACCATCCGCACCCCTTCGCGGAACAGGGCATGATCGTCGGCCAGCAGCACTTTCATCTCGCTTGTCCCCAACTCAAGCCGCCGTCCCCCCCGATACAGACATGACCCCCGTCCTTTCATGTCGGACCGCAGCGGCGACACCCGGCGAGACTCCCCCATTCCCCATTTTCGCCGCGAACGACAAAGAGGACGGCATTGCTTACCCAGTTAATACTTAAGCATGGTTTGCCGGGAACAGCAACGCGCGAGACCCCCTTCTGAAGCCAGGGGGGGGAATAATACCACACCAACTTGCCGCGACGATTGGCAAAGGGGGGGACGAAAGCGGGCCGCGCTGTTGCGGCCCGACGGTGCCGCTCTTCTCCGGGATTGCGAGATTACTTGCCCGTCATCCGGGAAACGACTCCCGCTCAATCCCGGACCGAGGCGAGAAAACCGCCGACCTCGGCATCGAGCCGCTCGGCCGGGGCGACCAGATCCTCGGCCGCCCACAGCACCCCGATCGCGCCGCCGCAATAGCGCGCCGCCGATTGGGCCACCGCCGCCACGCCCTCGCTGACCAGCCGGGTGTCGACGACCACCTCCTCGACGCAGCGCTCGATCCGGCGGGCGGCCTCGCCCTGGCGGCCGACCGCGTCGGACACCCGGCGGGCGATGTCGTCCATCCGCCGGATCGCCCCGCCGATGCCATCGATGGTGGCGACGGTGTCGCCGGTGGCGGCCTGGATCGCGGCGATCTGGCCGGCGATCTCCTGGGCGGAACGGGCGGTCTGGGCGGCGAGGCTCTTGACCTCGCCCGCGACCACGGCAAAGCCCTTGCCGGCCGGGCCGGCGCGCTGGGCCTCGATCGCGGCGTTGAGGGCCAGCATGTTGGTGCGGCCGGCGATCTCGCCGATCAGCGCCACCACCCGGTCGATCCGCCCGGCCAGCGCGGCCAGCTCCTGGATCCGCGCCGTGCTGCGGTCGAGTTCGCCCACCGCCCCGGCCACCACCGCGCTGGTGGTGCCGGCGGCGGCGGCGATCTCGCGCACCGAGCCGTCCAGCTCGGCCAGCGCCTCGGCGACGGCGCCGGCGGCGGCGCGGGCCTGCTCGGCCGCCTCGGCCACCGCCAGACTGCCGGAGCCGCGCGAATCGCTGCGCGCCGCCATCCGCATCGCGGTGTCGCGGATCGCCAGCGAGCGGTCGGCCACCAGCCCGGCGGTCTGCTTGACCGCGTGCTCGAACCCGTCGGCGAGGCCGAGCAGATGGGCGCGATGGGCCGCCTCGGCCTCGGCGCGGATGCCGTCCTGCTCGGCGCGCAGCCGGACCATGGCGATGGCGTTCTCCTTGAACACCGCCACGGCGCGGGCCATCTCGCCGATCTCGTCGCGCCGTCCGGCCCCCGGCACGCCGACGTCATGGTCGCCGGCGGCGAGACGCTCCATCGCCTGCTGGATCCGCCGCAGCGGCCGGGTGACGCTGCGGGCCAGCAGCAAGGCGGCGACGAGGAACAAGGCGGCGGCGCACAGCCCGACCAGCGCCACCATCCGGTTGGCGGCCTGGCGTTCGCGATCCTGGGCGAGGATCGCCCCGGCCATCCCCTCGCGGGCGAAGCCGGCGACCTGGGCGATCACCGGCCGCAGCGCCTTGAAGCCGTCGCGGGCGCGGCCGGCCTCCTTGCGCACCGCCTGACTGCCCTCGGCGAAGGCGGCGAAATCGGCGGCGTAGACCTTGACCAGCCGGCGGAACTCGTCGCGGGTCGGCGGCGGCAGCGGCGAGGATTCGATCGCCAGATCGAACTGGGCGGCGGCGGCGCGATGCTTGCCGAGCGCGGCATTCTGGCCATAGAGCATGAAATCGCGCTCGGCCAGCCGCATCCGCGCCAGCCACACCGGCAGGGCGCCGAGGGTCGGCGGCCATTGCGCCATTTCCTGTTCGATCGCCCGGGTCGAATCGTCGAGCCGGCTGCGCAGCCCCTCGCGCTCGCTGAGGCCGAGCCGGCGCGCCTCGCCCTCCAGCGCGGCGAAAACCTGATCGACCGCCTCGACCCCGCGCCGGGCGTCGGCCACCGCCTGGGCGATCGGCCCGACCGCCGTCAGCCCGGCCATCGTCTCGAGCCGGCCGCGCATCGCCGCGATCTCGCGGTGAAAGGCCTCGGCGGCGGCGGGATCGCGATCGCGGACGAACAATTCCTGCTGGGTTTCCGCCGCCGCCACGCCCGAGCGCATGTCGGCGGCGAGATCGTTGAGCCGGCGGTAATCGTCCTGGGCCTTCAGCATGGTGTCGATGCGGGCGCCGGCCACCTCCAGCACCACGCCGAACCCGATCGCCGCCGCCAGCGCCAGCCCGACCAGGGCGATGAAGCGGGTGCGGATCGACAATCGGGCGAGACCGGGCAGTTCGCCCTCGCGCCACGGCGCGGCCAGCCGGCGCAGCAGACGACGGGGCCGGACCGGCCAGGGGAAGGCGCGACGGGACGGCCACGGGGCCGCGCCCGCCGCCTGCTCGGAAACGGTCACGACCGGGCGCCCCTCAGGCCGCCCGGTCGAACAGGGCGTCGAACCGGGCCAGGGTCAGCATCCGCGCCACCTGCCCGTCGGCCCCGGCCAACGTCACCCGTCCGTCCCGGCCACGCCAGCAATCGCGGGCATGCAGCAGCAGGCCGAGCCCGGCCGAATCGATGAAGCTGACCTCGGCGAGGTCGAACGCGATCCGCGCCGCCGCGCCGGGCGCCGCGCTCAGGGCGGCGAGCATGCGGCGGAACGCCTCGTTCTCGGTGAAGGTCAGGCGGCCCTTGAGCGCCACGCGCAGGCCGCCGGCGTGGGTGATGATGTCGAAATCCATGAATCCGATCCGGAGTCTGTTGCTCCCCCCGTGACCGATCCCTTAACAGAGTGTGACGCCAAGACTCCAGTTGCGGTTTTATGTCACAACCGTGATCGGCATTGCGCCCGGCTCGGCAGACGGGCAGACTTCGCCCCCATCCTGTTCTGCTCGTTTCCGGAGAAATGATGTCCGCCTATTTCGACGCGATTTTTCTCGGCGTGGTCGAAGGCCTGACCGAATTCCTGCCGATCTCCAGCACCGCCCATCTTCTGCTGATCGGCAAATTGCTGGGATTCGAGGGACCGGCCGGCAAGACCTTCGAGATCGTCATCCAATTGGGCGCGATCCTGGCGATCTGCGTGGTCTATTGGGGCAAGCTGTGGTCGGTGGCGACCAGCCTCGACCGCCCCGGCTCGCGCGCCTTCGTCCGCAACGTGCTGATCGCCTTCCTGCCGGCGGCGGTGATCGGGGCGCTGGCCTACAAGCATATCCGCGTCCTGCTCGACACCCCCGAGGTGGCGGCGATCGCCCTGATCGGCGGCGGCTTCGTCATCCTGGCGATCGAGCGGATGAAGCACAGCTTCACCGTCCACGCCATCGAGGACCTGCCGGCCAAACGGGCGCTGGCGATCGGCGCCTGTCAGGTGCTGGCGATGGTGCCGGGGGTGTCGCGCGCCGGGGCGACC
>JBDLVO010000480.1:0-2547 GCA_039804805.1 Pseudomonadota bacterium | reverse complement strand
CCAGCGCACCGTCGGCTCGGACAGCAGCAGGGCGTCGGCCAGCCGGGATTCGACCGCCTGCCGTCCCGACAGGGCGTCGGGCACCACCAGCAGGCGGGGCTCGGCCACCCCCAGCCGGCGCATGATCTGCTCCTCGACCGAGCCCGACAGCACCGCCAGGGTCAGCTCGGCCCGGCCGGCCGCGCGCTGGTAGGCGATGATCCGGCGCGGATTGCCGCGCGCCACCAGCAGGCCGGGGCGGACATGGATGGTCGGCAGCGAGAACAGGGCGCGGGCCTCGCGTTCGGGGGTGATGAACATCCCGGCGGCGATCAGGTCGATGCGATGGGCCTCGAGCGCGTCGAGCAGCTCGGCGAAATCCATCTGGCGCCATTCGATGGCGCGGATGCCCAGCCGCTCGGCGATGCGGCGGGCGATTTCCGGCGCCTCGCCGGTGACGGAGCCATCGTTTTGCAGGAAGGCGTAGGGCGGCTCGACCGCATAGCCGATGCGGAACGGCGCGCCGGCCTGGAACCGCAGCAGCGAATCGTCTGGTTTCCAGTCATGACCGAGCGCGACCAGGCCGGCCAGCACCGCCAGCGGCGCCACCATCCAGGCCAGCCGGCGCCGCCCGGTCATGCGGATCCCCCGCCGTCGCGCCGAGCCGGCGGGGGGAGTCGGATCGCGATCTCCAGGGCCGTCCTCGTCTTCTGGTTGCCGTTTGGCCATCCCGGCCGGGATGGAAGGGCCTCTCTATCCCCTGTTGCATAGAGAGTAGACCTAATGGCAGGCGACGGGAAGCTATGGCGGGGTCATATCCCCCTTGTCGCTCCCGTTGACGCCGGCGGCGGCGGTCAACAGGCGATGGACATTTTCCATGGCGAGGTCGATGGCGAAACGCACCTGCCGTTCGCCGGTGGCGTTGGCGTGGGCGACCGCCTCGGGCAGGATCTGGCGCTGGAGGAAGGCGGCGAAGCCGGCGAAGGCCCGCGCCGCCAGTTCGGGCGGATCCTCGCCGTCGTCGAGCCGGCCGTCCTGTTCCAGCCGGGCGGCGGCGCGGTCGAGGAGCGCGGCCAGCGCCCGGGTGCGCGGATCGGCGTCGTCGGCGGCGGTCTTGCGGGCGACGAAGCGCAGCATCGCCACCAGGGCGCGCTGATCCTCGCCGAGGGGAAGGGCGGAGGCGGGGGAGGTCATGAGGCGGTTTCCTGGCGTGACGGCGGCGATGGCGGCCCCAGTCAACCCGGCCGCCGCCGCGCTGGCAAGAGGCTTGGTGGCGCCGCCCGGCCCGGGGCTCACGCGCAGGGCAGGGTGAAGCGGAACACCGAGCCGCCGCCCTCGGCCGGGGCGACGCCGATGCTGCCGCCATGGCGCTCGACGATCTTGCGGGCGATCGACAGCCCGACCCCGGTGCCCTCGCGCTCGGCCAGCGCATTGAGGCGGTGGAACAGCTTGAACACCTCCTCGCGCGAGTCCTCGGGAATGCCGATGCCGTTGTCGGCGACGGTCACCGCGACCCTGCCGTCATCGTCGGTGGCCTCGACGGCGACGCGGATCCGTGGCGTCACCCCGGCGGCGCAATATTTGATCGCGTTGCCGATCAGGTTCTGGAACAGCCGGGCGATCTGCTGGAGGTCGCCCCGCACCGGCGGCGCCCGGTCGAGCCCGGCCTCGATCACCGCGCCGCTGTCGCGCGCCGTCTGGGCCAGATTGGACAAGGCCAGCCCGAGCGCCTCGGCCAGCGCGAACGGCTGCATCGCGTCGCCCTGGCGCTCGACCCGCGAATAGGCCAGCAGGTCGCGGATCATCGCGTCCATCCGCTTCGCCCCGTCATGGATGAAGTCGAGGAATTCCTGCCCCTGGGGATCGAGCCGGTCGCCATAGCGCCGCAGCAGCAGGGTGGCGTAGCTGGTCATCATCCGCACCGGCTCGCGCAAATCGTGCGAGACGGCATAGGCGAATTCCTCGAGATCGGCGTTGGAGCGGGCCAGATCGTGGCAGGAGGCGTCAAGCTTGGCCTCGGCCTCGCGCCGGTCGGTGATGTCGAAGCAATAGCCGACATAGCCGAGAAAACCGCGCCGGTCGTCGCGGGTGGGAATGCCGTAATCGACGATCCAGCCATAACGGCCGCAGGCGCGCATGATGCGGTATTCCATCTTGAACGCGGCGCGGCGGCCGAAGGCGTCGAGATAGACCGCCAGGCAGCGGTCGAAATCCTCGGGATGCAGCCCCTCGGTCCAGCCATTGCCCCGTTCCTGGTCGAGCGTCCGCCCGGTATAGGCCAGCCACGAGGGATTGAACCAATCGCACAGCCCGTCGGAGCCGGCGCGCCAGATCAGGATCGGCGCCGCTTCGAGCAACTGGAAATCCGGCCAACCGGATGAGGTCACGATCATCTCGCCGTTCTCCGTTCCAACGGGATGGCGTGGCGGGGGCGCCGGGCGTCCCCTGGTCCCTTCGGGCGAAACCACCATGACGATAGCCTAATCCGAGGATAGGTTATAGGTCATAGACACGCCGCGCGGGTGCCCCCGTCGCCGCTGGTCCGGCGCGGCCAATCCCGCCGCCGGC
>JBDLVO010000479.1:0-3408 GCA_039804805.1 Pseudomonadota bacterium | reverse complement strand
ACCGTGGGCGATCTCCAACTGGGTCGCGTCGTGGTTGGACAGGCCGACCGCGCCGACCAGCCCCTCGCGCTTGAGGTTGAGCAGGGTCTGCCAGTATTCATCGAGCGGGGTGCCGTCGGTGGCCGGCCAGTGCATCTGGTACAGGTCGATCCGTTCGACCCCCAGCCGCCGCAGCGAGGCCTCGACCTCGTGGCGCAGGCTGGCCGCCGCCCCGACCCGCCGTGGCATCGCGCCGGGATCGGCCGGGTCCCACACCAGCCCGCCCTTGGTGAAGACGTAGGGCCGCCGGCTGGGCGCCAGCCCGGCCAGGGCCTCGCGCACGATCTCCTCGGAATGGCCGAGGCCGTAGATCGCGGCGGTGTCGATCCAGTTGATCCCGCGTTCGACCGCATGGCGGATCGCCGCCACAGACTCGCGGTCGTCCTGGGCGCCCCAGCCGAACGCCCAGTCCGCCCCGCCGATCGCCCAGGCGCCGAATCCGACCCGGGTCACCGCCATCCCGGTCCGTCCCAGCGGCCGGGTGGGCAAAGCCTCGTGCGACATGACCGATCCTCCCTGGTTGCCTCGTTCCGGGGGGCAGGATGCGCCGGCCGGGGGGCGGCGGGCAAGCGCGCCGGCTCAGCGTTCCAGCCGCCGCTCCAGCCGGGGCAGCAGCGGCGGCAGCGCCAGCCCGGCCAGCGCGGCGAGGCCGAGGGCGAGCGGCATCCGCGCCAGCCGGCCGTCGGCGCCGGTGGTGATCAGGGCGGTGCAGGCGAAGCCGCCGAGCCCGGCGGCGGCGTGCTGGGCGGCCGACAGCACCGCCATCACCGCCGCCTGTTCGCCCGGGCGGGGCAGGCGCAGGAACAGGGCGTTCAGCCCGATCATCCGCACCGCGTTGGCGGCCGACATCGCCGGCGTCAGCAGGAACAGGCTGGCCACCGGTTCGCCGCCATCGGCGATCATCAGACCCAGCGCCAGCGTCAGCCCGACGCTGGCGGCGGCGGCGACCCGCCCCCCGCCCCAGCGGTCGACCAGTCGGCCGGCCAGTTGCATCGCGGCGAAGCCGGCCAGCCCGGCGATCAGGTAGAGCAGGCCGATCCGGTCGCGCGGCAGGCCGAGATCGTCGGCGAACCACACCACCAGGATCGGCAGGACCAGGAACATCTGGAACAGCGCGATGGCCTGAAGGAGGATCGCCAGACGCAGGCCGGGGCGGGCGAGCAGGGCGCGCAGCGGCGGCGGCGGATCGGTCGGGACCGGGCGGGGCAGGGCGGGCAGGATCAGCCCGGTCGCGGCGAGGGCGAGCCCGGCGCAGGCGAGGAAGGCCAGCCGCCAGCCGCCGGCCTCGGCCAGTTCGAGCAGCAGCGGCACCCCGATCACGGTGGCGACCGAGATTCCGCCGAGGGCCAGGGCCAGGGCGCGGCCGCGCCGTTCGGCGGCGATGCCGTTCGACAGCGCCGCCAGCGACAGCGCCGCGGCCGGGCCGCCGCACAGCCCGGCCAGCACCCGGCTGAGGATCAGGGTCGTGCCGTCCTCGGCCAGTCCGCCGAGGACGGTGGCGGCGGCGAGGCCGACCAGCGCCCCGCCCAGCGCGAGGCGGCGCCCGATCCGGCCGAGCGGCGCGGCCAGGGCCAGCCCGGCCACGAACGCCGCCGCCATGTAGACGCCGTTGGCCAGCCCCATCAGCGACGGCGGCAGCGCCAGCGCCTCGACCAGCCAGGGGCCGAGCGGGGCGATCACCACGAACTCGGCCGCCACCACCGCCTGCACCAGCCCGACCGCCAGGGCCAGTCGCCGTTCCGCCGGATTCATCGCCGTCCCAGCACGTCGGCGAGAGCGGGGAGGAACGCCTCCATCAGCTCCGGGGTGGCCAGGGTGATCCGGATCCAGTTGGGATAGCGGAAGGCGGTCATCGGCCGGACCGAGAAGCCGCGCCCCATCAGCCGGCGCTGGGCCAGGGTGTCGGCGATCGGCAGGCGGGCCATCAGGAAATTGCCGTGATGCGACTTGACCTCAAGGCCGAGTCGGGCCAGCCCGGCCTCCATCACCGCCCGGGCGGCGGCGGCGGTGGCGCGCGAGCGGGCGAGATGGTCGTCGCCCGCCTCGATCGCCGCCAGCGCCGCCGCCTGTCCCGGGCCGTTGACCGAATAGACGATCGCGGTGCGGCGGATCGCCTCGACCACCGCCGGGGCGCCGAGCAGGTAGCCGATCCGCAGCCCGGCCAGTCCGTAGGCCTTCGAGAAGGTGCGGAAGATCACCAGATTGTCGTGGCGGTCGAGCAGGGCCCGGCTGTCGGGATAGTCCGGCCGGTCCATGTATTCGGCATAGGCCTCGTCCAGCACCACGATCGCCCGTCCGGCGACCCCGGTCAGGAAATCCTCGGTCTCGGCGTTGGTCCAGTAGGTGCCGGTCGGGTTGTTGGGGTTGCAGACGAACAGGATCCGGGTGCCGGGCTCGATCGCCGCCAGCATCGCCCCGGCGTCGAAACGGTCGTCGCGCAGCGGCACCAGCCGGGTCTCGATTCCCGAGAAGGTGGCGACCCATTCGGCCACGGCGAAGGTGCGGTCGGCGGTGACGATGCTG
This sequence comes from Pseudomonadota bacterium, assembly GCA_039804805.1. Lineage (GTDB taxonomy): Bacteria > Pseudomonadota > Alphaproteobacteria > Rhodospirillales > Magnetospirillaceae > Phaeospirillum. Next base: position 846 of record JBDLVO010000479.1, on the reverse strand, counting down.
TCGCCGCCCTGACAGAACGCCTTGATCGCGAAGGCGATCACCTCGTTGGCGCCGTTGCCGACGATGATCTGGTCGGGATCGACCCGCCAGCGCCGGGCCAGCGCGGCGCGCAGGTCGAAGCTGTCGCCGCTCGGATACAGCGCCGTCCGGGCCGGATCGAAGCCGGCCAGCACGGCGCGGGCGGCCGGCGGCGGCCCCAGCGGGTTCTCGTTGTTGTGCAGGCGGTGCAGCCGCTCGATCCCGTACATCCGGCACAGTTCGGTGTCGGGCGGACTGGGGCGGTAGGCCTCGAAGCTCTTGACGTAGGGCGGGATCAGGCGGTCGAGGTCGAACCCGGCCGTCATCGCCCGCGCTCCGCCGGGCCGAGGCGTTGCAGCACCAGCAGATCGCCTTCGCCGCCATGGGGGATGACGAAACGGGGGGCGAAGCCGGCGGCGAGCAGGCCGGGGACGAAGCCGGCCTGCCAGCTCTGGCCAAGATCGATCTCGCCGCGCAGGTCGGCGAAGCCCGAATGTTCGAGGTGGCGGCAATGGCGGGCGATGTTGTCGGCGCAATCGGTTCCCGGCAAGGCCGGGCGCAGCACGGCGCTGCCCTCCTCGCGGCGGGTGACCGCGCTCAGCACCGAACTGGGGCCGCCCGGGCCGCTCTCGGTCGGGGCGACCAGCCGGCGCGGCAGGCCGAGAGCGGCGTAATGCGCGGCGAGGAACGGGGTCAGCTCCGGCCCGGCCCAACTCACCGCGCCGGGATCCTCGTGCAACTGGCGGAACAGCACCGGCCGCGCGCCGCCGGTGGCGGCGAGGCTGCCCAGGCTTTCGAACCAGTCGGCGGGGAAGTCGGGGCCGGGGG
>JBDLVO010000478.1:0-5556 GCA_039804805.1 Pseudomonadota bacterium | reverse complement strand
CTGGCGGCGTTAAGCGCCAGCAGCGCCAGCGGCAGGGTTGCCACCAGCGCCAGCGCCAGCCGTCCGTCGATCCAGGCCAGCCCGGCGAGAAACAGCAGCGGCACCACCGCGGCGGCGGCCAGATCGGCACCGACATGGGTGAAGATATCCTCGACCCGCTTGACATCCTCGGTGATCACCGCCGCGAGTTGTCCGACCCGCTGCCGTTGCAGGAAGCCAAGCGGCAAACGGCCGACATGGTCGATCACCCGCTCGCGATACCCGATCATCAGATCATAGGCGCCGAGGAAGCAGGCGAGCTGACCGAAGCGCGAACACAGCAACTGGACCACCAGCAGCAACGCCAGTGCCAGCACCAGCGGGCCCAGCGGCAGCGGTGCCGCCCCAGCGGTCAAGGCATTGTCGAGCCAGACCGCGCCGACGAAGAACGGGACGGTGGCGCAGAGGCGTTCCACCACCCGCAGGGCGAGGCCGCGCCACCAGGGACCGGTCGGCCGGCCGCTGACACGCGCGACCTGGCGCATGGCCTCAACGAAACGCGGCATCGGCGGGACCCTCCGGACGAAGCGACCAGCTCTCGCTGTCGAATTGACGTTGCCACAGCGCCCGATAGAGCGGGCTTTCGACCAACAGGCCATCGTGGCGGCCGCGCGCGACCAGCCGGCCCCGCTCAAGCACCAACACCTGATCGGCATGGCCGATGGTGGTCAGGCGATGGGCGATCACCAGCAGGGTCTTGTCGGGCCAGGTGGCCCGCAACGCCTGGTAGAAGCGGCGTTCGGTCCGGCTGTCGGCGAAGGCGGTGGCCTCGTCGAGCACCAGCACCGGGCTGTCGCACAGCAGAGCGCGGGCGATGGCGATGCGCTGGCACTCGCCGCCGGACAGGCGGGTCCCCCGCTCTCCCACCTGGGTCTGATAGCCCTCGGGCAGCGCGGCAACCAGATCTTCCGCCTGGGCGACCCGCACCGCCTGCCGCACCTGCGCCTCGGTCGCCTCGGGACGACCGAGGCACAGATTTTCCAGCAGGGTGCCGCGAAACAGGAAACTTTCCTGGCTGGCGACGGTGATCAGGCGGGCACGGTCGGATTCACCCAGCGCCGCGAGCGGTGTCGCCCCGATCCGGATCGTCCCGGCCACCGGCGCGATCAGGCCGCCGAGCAGATGGGCGATCGTGCTCTTGCCGCCGCCGGACGGGCCGACCAGGGCGGTGAACCCACCCTCCGGCAGGGTGAAGCTCACCCCGTCCAGCACCGTGCGGCCGTCATAGGCGAATGACACCTGTTCGAACACCACCGGCCCCGGCCCGGACGGCGGGCCGGATGACATCGCGGCAAGGGGCGGGCGAAACGCCAGGATCGGGGCGATCCGCCGCACCCCGGCGAGGATCTCGCGGATCTCCGAGCCGAAATGGGCCACCCGGAACAACGGCTTCAGCATCCCGGTCCCCAGCATCAGCGCCAGGATCAGCCCGGCCGGCGCGATCTCGCCCCGCTGGAGCAGCCACAGCCCGAGCGGCAGCAGAAACAGGATGTTGGCCCCGAGCAGCACCATGAAGGCCGACCAACCGGGCACCGTCTGCCGCGTCACCGCGGTGATCAGGGCGTGATAGCGGGCCAACAACGCCCGCATCCGCTCGAACGAGGAGGCATTCTGGCAGAACGCCTTCATCACCGGGGCGTTGCGGACATATTCAACCGTGGCACCATTCAAAGCGCCGATGTTGCGGTTGTATTCGTCGAGCCGCGCCCCCAGCCCCCGCAGCAGCAGCGCCTGACAGGCGGCGGCCAGCGGCACGGTCAGCAGCGCGGCCAGGGCAAGGCGTCCGTCGATCCACAGCAACGCCCCCAGCACGAACAGCGGACTGACCGCCGCGGCCAGGCATTCCACCGTGTGATGGGCGATGAACTGCTCCAGACGCTCGACGTCCTGCAACACGATCTTCTTGATCTCGCCCGAACCGTGCCGGTGCAGCCAGGCGATCGGGGCGACGGCAAGGGCGCGTACCAACCTCTGCCGGATCTCTGCCAACAGGCGGAACGCGGCGACGTGGCTGAAATAGTAGGCCAGACTGTAGAGCAGGTATTTTCCCAGCAGGGCGGCGGCGGTCAGACCGGCGATCCGCAGCAGCGCGGCACCATCCTCCGGCGCGGCCAGCACCGCGGCGATCGACTGGCTGATCAGGGCCGGCGGCAGCAACTCCGCCAGCGCCGCCGCCAGGGTGACGATAAGGGCCGCCCCCAGCCGCGCCCGTTCCGGCGCCAGCAGGCCGAACAGGATCCGCCCGACCGAAACCGTCCGATCCGTTTGCTCCGCCATCGCCGCGCCGCCTCTGCCGTCACATCTTGCGACCGGTTTGATAAACCCTCCGTCGGCGCGTCCTCTCCCCCGATCCGGTTCCGGCCTGCCCCCATCCGCATCATTTTCGCGGAAACGGCCAGGACACCCCCAGCGCGTGCCGACCGCACGGTGCCGGCAGCCCGAGATAGTTCCGATTGGGGGATTCCCCTCCCGTTTGGGGGAGAATTCGACCTCGATGAATTGATAATCATAATCACTAGCATTTAACCGTTTCCGCATCAAAGCCGGGTCCGGCCCGTCAGCCCGGGCCGGAATCCCGCTTCGCGGCAACCAACGAGGACAGTCCGATGGACAGCGCATCCGTTTCCGCACCGGACGACCGGGCTTGCGACTACGAACGCAAAGGGTATTGGAGATCCGACACCCTGGGCGATCTGTTGCGGGAGGGGGCACGGCGACACGCCACCCGCACCGCCCTGGTCGATGGCCGGCATCGGCTGTCCTATGCCGAGATCGACGCCAGGGTCGATCGCCTCGTGCGCGGGCTGCGGGCGTTGGGAATCGCCCCAGGCGACCGGGTGATGGTGCAATTGCCCAACAGCGCCGGCTTCGTCGTCGCCTGCTTCGCCCTGTTCCGGCTCGGCGCCGTGCCCGTGCTGTTGATGCCGGCGCAGCGGGCGGGCGAGATCGAGCCGCTCTGCCGTCTGGCCGAACCGGTCGCCTATCTGATCCCCGACCGCTTCCTCGGATTCGATTACCGGCCGATGGCGGAAGAACTCGCCCGGCGCCAGCCCTCGCTGCGCCACATCCTCGTCGATGGCGAACCGGGCCGGCATCCGACCCTGGCCGGACTCGACGGCCCGGACACGGCGGACAAGCCCGGCCCCGACGCCCGCGCGACCGCCGTGCTGCTGCTGTCGGGCGGCACCACCGGCACCCCCAAACTGATCCCGCGCAGCCATGCCGACTATGCCTATGCCGCGCGGGCCTCGGCCGAGCTGTGCGGCCTGACCGGGGACAGCGTCTATCTGGCGGCGCTGCCGCTGGCCCACAATTTCCCGCTGTGCTGCCCGGGCCTGCTCGGCACCTTCTCGGTCGGCGGCACGGTGGTGCTGGCCCGCACCCCCGGGTTCGACGAGGCGTTCCCGCTGATCGCGCGGGAAAAGGTCTCCCTCACCGCCCTGGTGCCGGCGCTGGCCCGCCTGTGGGTGTCGGCACGGGCGTGGGATCGCACCGATCTCTCCAGCCTGACGCTGTTGCAGGTGGGCGGGGCGCGGCTCGAACCGGAACTCGCCGCGCGGATTGCCCCGGCGCTGGGATGCCGGTTGCAGCAGGTGTTCGGAATGGCCGAGGGCCTGTTGTGCTTCACCCGCCTCGACGATCCCGACACGGTGGTGCTGAACACCCAGGGCCGGCCGCTCTGCCCCGATGACGAGGTGCGGATCGTCGATGCCGATGGCGCCGAGGTCGCCCCGGGCCAAAGCGGCGAACTGCTGACACGGGGGCCTTATACCATCCGTGGCTATTATCGCGGTGGCGCGGCCAACCACGATTCCTTCACCCCGGACGGCTTCTACCGTTCGGGCGATCTGGTCCGCCGCACCGCCACGGGTGACCTGGTGGTGGAAGGCCGCCTCAAGGACCAGATCAATCGCGGTGGCGAAAAGATCGCGGCGGCGGAGGTCGAGGACCATCTGCGCGCCCATCCCGCGATCGGTGACGCCGCGCTGGTTGCCCTGCCCGACCCGCGACTGGGCGAACGCAGTTGCGCCTTCCTGATCGGCACCGATGCCCTGCCCGACCTCGCCGCCCTGCACGCGTTCCTGCGCGACCGGGGGCTGCCCCGCCACAAGCTGCCCGACCAGATCGAATCGATCCGGTCCTGGCCGCTGACCGCGCTCGGCAAGATCGACAAACGTCATCTGGCCCGGCTGGCCAGCGGCGGCGCGTCATCGGAAGCCGCCGCCCCCCCGGGTTACCAGGAATGGACGGTGACGATCGCCAGCGACCCGCTCGAACTGGTGGCGCGGATCGGTGCTGGCGGCTTGCCCGAGCTGACCATGGTCTACGAGCGGGCAGGAGAATGGTCGGTCTGCCTCGGCCGGGCGGCGGAAATCCACGTCGAGGGTGACGATGTGGTTCTGCGCCATGCCGACACCACCCGGCGTTGGCAGGGCGGACGGCTGTGCGGCGCGGTGGCCGAGGCAACGGCGGCGCTGCCCTTCGCCGGATGGCGCCTCTACGGCACCGCCCAGTTCGAACTGGCCCGCCGGATCCTCGGACTGCCGACGGCGGCCGGGCGGGAACCCCCGCTCACGCTGGTGGCGCCACGAATCGAACTGCGCCTGCGCCGGGGAGAATGCCGGCTGCGCGCGCTCGACCCGGCCGATCTGACCAAGACGGCGGCACTGCTGACCGCGCTCGACGCCGACCGGCCGGACAACACCGCGCCCCCGGCGCGGCGACGGCCCGTCGTGGACGTCGAGACCGCCGATGCCGCCCCCTACCGCCGCCGTGTCGCCGCGGCGGTCGAGGAGATCGGACAACACCAATATCAAAAGGTGATCCTGTCGCGCATGGTGCCGCTCGACCAGCCGCTCGACTTCGCCGCCAGTTACCTTGCCGGGCGGCGGGGCAATACTCCGGCGCGGTCGTTCCTGCTGCGCCAGGGGCCGTTCCAGGCGGCCGGCTTCAGCCCGGAAACCGTGGTCGAGGTGTCACCCGACGGATCGGTCAGCACCCAGCCGCTGGCCGGAACCCGCGCGCTTGGCCGCACGCCGGCGGAAGAGGCGGCATTGCGGGCCGAACTGCTCGACGACACCAAGGAAGTGGCCGAACACGCGGTGTCGGTCCGGCTGGCCCGCGAGGAGATGGAACAGGTCTGCGCCGAGGGCACGGTCCAGGTCCGCGACTTCATGTCGGTCTGCCGGCGTGGCTCGGTCCAGCATCTCGGCTCGCGGGTAAGCGGGCGGCTGCGGACGGGGTTGACCGCCTGGGACGCCTTCGAGGCGCTGTTCCCGGCCGTCACCGCCTCCGGCATCCCCAAACCGGCGGCGATCGAGGCGATCGGCCGCCACGAACCGGCCCCGCGCGGGCTCTACAGCGGTTGCGTCCTGATCGCCGACCAGGACGGGCTGTTCGACGCCGCCCTGGTCCTGCGGGCGTTTTATCAGCGCGGGGACGAGGCCTGGCTCCAGGCCGGAGCCGGACTGGTCGCCCTGTCCACCCCCGAACGCGAATTCCGCGAGACCTGCGAGA
>JBDLVO010000477.1:0-5116 GCA_039804805.1 Pseudomonadota bacterium | reverse complement strand
CACATTGCGGTCGAGCGACACCAGCGGCGGCCCGGCGTAAGTCTCCGGCCACCAGCGCCCGGCGACGATCCGGCTGCCGGCGGGGGGCGTGGCGGCGATCGACAGGCCGCGATCGCCGCGCGCGGCCCAGGCGGCGTCGGGAGCGATCGCGGCGGACTCGACCGGCACCCCCTTGATCGCGGCGATGCGGCCGCGCACCATCGGCGCGGTGTCGAGCCGGGCGGTGGGATCGATCCCAACGACCAGCTCGCGCAGCGGGGCGACCTGGGAGGGCTGGAGATCGATGAAGAACCAGCCGGGGGCGGATTCGGGCAGGCGGCGGCCGAACGCCTCGCCCAGATTGGCCTCGACCAGGGCCAGGGTGGCGAGCAAGGCGAGGCCGAGCCCGAGCGACAGCATCATCCCGGGCAAGGCCGAGCCGGGCCGGGCCAGCGCGGCCAGCGCCAGCCGGGCCGGCGGGCCGAGCCAGCGGCGCGGCCGGCGGTTGAGCCGGGCGGCGAGCCGGGCCAGCCCCCAGGCGAGGCCGCGCAGCAGCACCAGCAGCAGGCAGCAGGCGGCGACGAAGCCGGCGGCGAGGCCGCGCGACGGCGAGGTGGCGATCGCCAGCCCGGCCAAGGCGGCGGCGGCGAGGGCGACGGCGGCGATGGTGGCGCGGTCGGGGCGGCGGCGCTCGTCGCCATCGGGCACGGCGTGGAGGCGGACCAAGGCGAGGGCGGGGATGCGGCGGGTGCGGCCGAGCGGGCCGAGGGTGAAGGCGAGGGCGGCGAGGGCGCCGAACCCGGCGGCCAGCGCCAGCGGGGCCGGGTAGAGCCCGCCGCCGGGCGGCAGCGGCAGGGCATCGACCGCCAAAGCGGCAAAGGCCGGCACGGTCAGCGCCCCGGCGGCGAGGCCGAGCAGGATGCCGAGCCCGGCCAGGGCGCCGATCAGGCAGAGATAGGTGGCGAGGATCAGCCCGGCCGGAGCGCCGAGGCATTTGAGGGTGGCGATGGTGGCGACCCGGCCGTCGAGATAGGCGCGGGTGGCGTTGGCGACGCCGATCCCGCCGATCAGCAGGGCGCCGAGCCCGACCAGGGTGAGGAAGGCGGCGACGCTGTCGAGGAAGCGGCCGAGGCCGGGGGCGGGCTCGGCGGTGTCGCGCACCTGCCACGCCGCCTGGGGAAAGGCGGCGGCGATGGCGGCGCGGGCCTCGGCCGGGCTGGCCCCGTCGGGCAGGAGGAGGCGGAGGGAATGGCGGGTCAGGCTGCCGGGGCGCAGCAGGCCGGTGTCGGCCAGCGCCGCCTCGGCGATCATCAGGCGCGGGCCGAACCCGATCGCGGCGGCGAGGCGGTCGGGCTCGCGGGTCAGCGCCGCGCGCAGTTCGAGCGTGGCGTCGCCCAGGCCGATCCGGTCGCCGGGGGCGAGGCCGAGCCGGGCCAGCAGGGCCGGTTCGGCCACCGCGCCCCACAATCCGTCGCGTTGCGCCAGCGCCCCGGCCAGGCTCTGGTCGGGGGCGAGGGCGACGGCGCCGACCAGCGGATAGGCCGGATCGACCGCCTTGACCTCGACCAGCAGGCGGTCATCGCCATGCAGCACCATCCCGCGCAGTTCGGTCACCGCGCCGACCCGGCCGAGCCGGTCGAGGAAGGCGCGCTGGGCGGCATCGGCCGGCAGCGAGGGCTGGGAGAGGGCGAGATCGCCGCCGACCAGGGCGCGGGCCTGACCGGCCAGCCCGGCCTCGACCGCCGCCCGCAGCGAGCCGGCGGCGGCGATGGCGCCGACGCCGAGGGCGAGGCAGACCACCAGCAGGCGGAAGGCGCGCAGTCCGCCGCGCAGCTCGCGCCGGGCGAGGCGCAGCGCCAGCGCCAGCGGCACCGCGCTCACCGCCGGGGCTCCGCCGCGAGCCGGCCGTCGGCGACCCGGGCCACCCGGTGGCAGCGGGCGGCCAAGGCGGGATCGTGGGTGACCAGGATCAGGGTGGTGCCCAGCTCGGCATTGAGCCCGAACAGCAGATCGGCGACGGCGCGGCCGGCGACGCCGTCGAGATTGCCGGTCGGCTCGTCGGCCAGCAGCAAAGCCGGGCGGGCGACCAAAGCGCGGGCCAGCGCCACCCGCTGCTGCTCGCCGCCCGACAGGCGCGAGGGGTAATGGTCGCGCCGCGCCGCCAGCCCGACCCGGTCGAGCAGGGCGGCGGCCTCGGCGAAGGCGTCGGCGCGCCCGGCCAGTTCGAGCGGCACCGCGACGTTTTCCAGCGCGGTCATGGTCGGGATCAGATGAAACGACTGGAACACGATGCCGATCCGGTCGCGCCGCAGCCGGGCCAGCCCGTCCTCGTCGAGGCCGGCATGGTCCTGGCCGGCGACGGCGACCCGGCCGGCCTCGGCCCGCTCCAGCCCGGCGATCACCATCAGCAGGGTCGATTTGCCCGAGCCGGACGGGCCGACGATGCCGAGGCTCTCGCCCGCCGCGACGGTAAGATCGATCCCGCGCAGGATCTCGACCCGCCCGGCGCCGGACCCCAGGCCGAGACGGACCCCGGCGAGATCGACCAGGGGGGCGGCGGCGGACTCGGGCATGGCGGGACATCCTCGGACGGAGACAACGATCCTGCGATATGGGCGGTCGGCACGGGCGGGTCAACCGCGCCGGGGCGGGCCGGGCCGGGCGGGTGAGGTTTTCCTGGCGTTTCGGCACGGGCCCCCCTTCAAGAGTTATTATCCGCTTCACATCTAAGATAACGCCAGGGGTTCTGCCCGACCGCCGCCACCGGCGGGGCAGACCGGAAAACGCCACCGCCGGGGATTCGCCTTCCGGCCGTGTCGCGCCGGAGAAGGGGAGTGCCGTGATGGCCGGTTTTCACGATTTTTCGATTCGGACCAAGGTGCTGGGCGCTTTCGGTCTGGTGTTGCTGTTGACCGTCGCCCTCGGGCTGTTCGCGATCGAGCGGCTCGACCGGGTCAACACCGCGGCGATGGACGTTCGCGACAATTGGCTGCCCAGCACGGTGGTCGTCGGCCAGATGGCCAAGCTGACCGAGCGCTACCGGCTGTTCGAGGCCCGGCTGTTGTTCGCCACCAGCGACGAGGAGCGCCGCACCGCCTTGCCGCCGATCGAGGAAACCGAGCGCGAGATCGCCCGGATGCGGCAAAGCTACGAGCCGCTGGTCACCCCGGGCGAGGAGCGCGCGATGGTCGATGCCGCCGACCGCGCCTGGAAACGTTACCGCGAGGTCGGCGCCCGGATCCGCGAACTGGCTCTGGCCGGCGACGAGGCCGGGGCGATCGCACTGTTCCTGCGCGGCCCTGGTTACGAGGCCTTTACCGAACTGCGCGCCAAGCTCAACGACGATCTGGCCCTCAACGAAGGCGAGGGGCGCAAGTCGGCGGAAGCCGGGGCGGCGATCTACCGCTCGGCGCTGTGGTGGATCGTGGCCGGCCTGGTGGCGGCGACGGGTGGCTGTCTGACCATCGGGCTGGCGATGGTCGCCGGCATTGCCGGGCCGGTGCGCGGGATGACCGAGACGATGCGCCGGCTGGCCCAGCACGATCTGGCGGTGACGGTGCCCGGGGTCGGCCGGGGCGACGAGATCGGCGAGATGGCCGGCGCGGTCGAGGTGTTCAAGAACAATCTGATCGAGGGCGACCGCCTGGCCGCCGAGCGTCAGGCCGAGGTCGAGTCCCGCACCCGCCGGGCCGAGCGGCGCGACCAGCTTACCGTGGCGTTCGAGGCGACGATCGAGCGGGTGGTGTCCACCGTCGGGCAGGCGGCGGGCGAGATGCGCGGCTCGTCGCAGGTGCTGGCCGGCACCGCCACCCGCACCAGCGAGCGCGCCAACGCCGCCGCCGCCGCCTCGGCCCAGGCCAACGCCAACGTCCAGACCGTCGCCGCCGCCACCGAGGAACTGGCCGCCTCGACCAACGCCATCAGCGAGCAGGTCGCCCGCGCCGCTCAGACCGCCAGCCAGGCCAGCGACGAGGCCCGCCACACCGACGAGACCGTCAAGGGCCTGTCCTCGGCGGCGCAGAAGATCGGCGACGTGGTCAATTTCATCAACGACATCGCCAGCCAGACCAACCTTTTGGCGCTGAACGCCACCATCGAGGCGGCGCGAGCCGGCGAGGCCGGCAAGGGCTTCGCGGTGGTCGCCAACGAGGTCAAGGGGCTGGCCACCCAGACCGCCAAGGCCACCGACGACATCCGCCGCGAGGTCGAGGAGATGCAGGCGGCGTCGCAGCAGGCCACCCGCGCCATCGAGGGCATCGTCGCCACCATCGCCAACATCAACGAAATCTCCACCGCGATCGCCGCGGCGGTCGAGCAGCAGGGCGCCGCCACCCGCGAGATCGCCCGCAACGTCCAGGAGGCGGCGGTCGGCTCGAACGAGGTGTCGAGCAACATTTCCTCGGTCAACGAGGCGGCGGCGGAAACCGGCACGGCGGCGCAGAAATTGCTGGGCGCCTCGGATATCCTCAGCCGCGAGGCGGACACCCTCCGCCACGAGGTCGAAACCTATCTCGGCGGCGTCAAGGCGAGCTGAGGCCTGTTCGCGGGCGGGGGCCTTATCCCCGTCTCGGCGGGCGGGGCAGGGCCAGCGCGGCCCCGGTCACCGCCAGCGCGGCGAGGTCGAGCGGCAGCAGCGCGGCCGCCCAGCCCGCCACCTGATGCAGCGCGCCCACCAGCAACGGGCCGGTAGCGGCGATGCTGTAGCCGATTCCCTGCACCAGTGACGACAGCCGGCGGTTGTCGTCGAGGCTGGCGGCCTGTTCCTGGATCAGCAGAAAAGTGACGGTGAAGCCGCCGCCGGTGGCGGCGCCGCCGATCACCGCGGCCAGCGGCCACAGCCCGGGCGCCGCGACCAGCAGCGGCGGCACCAGCGCCCAGGCCAGTCCCACCACCAGCAACAGCCGGGGCAGGGCGACGCGGCGGGCCAGCGCCGGGGCGCCGAACGAACCGAGCAGAGCGAGGATCTGGAACGCCGAGGCGGCGAGGCCGGCGGTGGTCGGGCTCATCGCCGCCGCCTGCTGGAGGAACAGCGGCAGCCAGGCGGTCAGGCCGTAATAGATCAACAGATGGGCGGTGAAGGCCAGGGTCAGCAGCCAGGCCAGCCGGCGGCGGCCGGGCGGCCGGGCGGCGGCCGGGG
>JBDLVO010000476.1:0-9679 GCA_039804805.1 Pseudomonadota bacterium | reverse complement strand
CTCGCTGCTGGCGCTGCGCGATCAGGTGGTGCCGCCGACCCTCAACCTGCACAATCCGGCCGAAGGCTGCGACGGCGTCGATCTGGTGCCGCTGGCCGCCAAGGAGCGGCCGGTCAAGGTGGTGCTGTCGAACTCGTTCGGGTTCGGGGGCACCAACGCCTCGCTGGTGTTCCGCGCCGCGCCCTGACGTCGCGTCGCCCCGGAACAGGTGTTGTGGAAGGCTCCCGCCCCCGGCGGGAGCCTTCGTCACGTCGGCAGGGGAAACAAGGTGACCCGGCGTTCGATTTTGCTCTCTCTGCTGGTGTTCGTGCTGCTGCTGGCGCTGGCCGGCGGCGGGCTGGCGTGGCGCGGCCATGTCGCCTTCGTCTCGCCCGGCCCGGCCCCGGCGCCGGTGACGGTGATCCTGGCCAAGGGCGCCGGCAGCGAGGCGATCGCCGCCCAGCTCGAACAGCAGGGGGTGATCGCCGACCGGCTGGTGTTCCTGATCGGGGCCAAGCTGCGCCGGGCCAATCTGCGCGCCGGTGAATACGCCTTTCCCGCTCATGTCTCGCCCGAGGAGGCGCTGCGCCAGATCGCCGAGGGGCGGGTGGTGGTGCATAAGCTGACGGTGGCCGAGGGGCTGACGGTGCGTCAGGTGATCGAGATGGTCGAGGCGGCCGATTTCCTGGCCGGTCCGATCACCCGCCAGCCGGCCGAGGGCTGGCTGATGCCGGAAACCTGGCACATCCTGCGCGACGAACCGCGCGACGAGGTGCTGGCGCGGATGGAAAAGGCGATGAAGCGCACCCTCGACGGGCTGTGGGCCGGGCGCGATCCCGCCGTGCCGCTGAAAAGCCCGCAGGAGGCGCTGATCCTGGCCTCGATCGTCGAGCGCGAAACCGCTTTGCCGGCCGAGCGGCCGCACGTCGCCCAGGTATTCTACAACCGCCTCGCCCGGGGGATGCGGCTGCAATCCGATCCGACCGTGATCTATGGCGCCTCGGACCGGCTCGGCGTGCTCGACCGGCCGCTGACCCGCGCCGACCTTGACCGCGTCCATCCCTGGAACACCTACCAGATCGACGGCCTGCCCTCCGGGCCGATCGCCAATCCCGGCCGCGCCTCGCTCGAGGCGGTGCTGCATCCGCAGCCGGGCGACGATCTCTATTTCGTCGCCGACGGCAGCGGCGGCCATGCCTTCGCCCGCAGCCTCGACGATCACAACGCCAACGTCGCCCGCTGGCGCCAGATCGAACGCGCCCGGACGCGCTGACCGGCCGCGAGTCAAGGGATCCAAGGGCCCCCGGCCCGTGGCGGGGGTGGGCGGAGCCCATGAAAAAGAGAAAAACCGCCCGGAAACTTTCCCTGTCGGAGCGGGAAAGCGTTGCCTTTCGGCAACGGTCCGCTTCGTTCTGTCTCGCGGCCACGGTTTCGTCACACTTCGGGATTGCCTGCTCAACAATCCACCATGTATGAGTCGGGCTGCACAGCAAAGCGGCAGGGCCTCCCGGTCCGTCGCCAGACAAGTCCGGGAAGTTCGGCGGTGCCCGGGTGGCATGTGCCTTGCTGAACGCCGGATTGGTTCGACAGTTTCAGTTAGGGGGTATCTCTCATGGTTCGACACGATGTCCGCGGCCGGTCCCTGGTCACAGCGGCAATCCTGTCCGCCGTTCTCGGCTGTGGCGCCGCTCCGGCCCTGGCCGACGTCTCGCTGTATGACGCGAACGGCCTGAAGATCGACGGCGCCTTCACCGGCGGCGTTTCGCTGCTCACCTCGCCGGGCGCGCAGTTCGGCGCCGGGAGCTGGACCGTCAACAAGACCCCGGGCTCCGGCACGCCGGTCCCCGGTTCGCGCATTTCCGGCCGTCCGTCCTGGAGCGAGCTGTTCCTGCATCCGGAACTGAAGGCGTCCTATGACACCGGCAGCTTCGGCAGCTTCTACGGCGATGTCAGCGCCCAGTTGACCGCGACCGGCGGCGACGGCGACGCCAGCCTGATGTCCACCACCTATGGCCATCCGGTCCTGCTCGATGTCGAGAACCTGTATGCCGGCTGGCGTTCGGGCAAGGTGTTCGGCGACGTGCTCGACGAAGACGGCCTCGACCTGTCGGGCGGCCGCCAGAGCTTCCGCGTCGGCGACGGCTTCCTGATCAGCAGCGGCGTCGCCAATGGCGGCCTGCGGGGCGGCTGGTGGAACCAGTCCCGCACCGCCTTCAATCAGACCGGCCTCGCCAAGGTCTCGAAGGGTCCGTTCCGCGCCGACGTCTTCTACCTGCAGAACGACACCTCGCAGGACAAGATGTACAACCTCGATCAGGCCAAGACCCAGGTGGTCGGCGGCAATTTCGAGATCTTCGAGAACGCCGACAAGGTCGAGGGCGGGCCGGAGCGTAACGGCGCCACCACCTATGGCGATCGCAAGTGGTATGTCGGCCTGACCTATTTCAACGTGATCAACGCCAAGAGCGACGGTCAGTTCAGCTACGGCAGCAGCTTCGGCCGCAACGGCAACGCCTTCGCCGTCACCAACACCCTGACCTCCAACCGCGATGGCATGAACGTCATCTCGGCGCATCTGGGCGGCAACTTCCTCTCGGCGGTGCCGGACTTCTCGCTGTATGGCAACGTCGTCTACGAAACCAACGACAGCGCCGGCAAGAAGGTCGATGCCAACGCCTGGTACATCGAGCCGGGCTACCAGCTTTCGAACGTCGCCTGGACCCCGAAGCTGTCCTATCGTTACGCGCATTTCAGCGGTGACAGCGATCCGAACAACCAGACCAAGACCGCCTACGATCCGTTCTTCTACAACGCGGTCACCCGTGGTTACGGCACCTGGTTCATGGGCGAGATCGTCGGCAACTACATCATCGCCAACAGCAACGTCAACGTGCACATGCTGAACTTCTCGGTCAATCCGCGCGATGACCTGAAGCTGTCGGCGCTGGCCTACATCTATAATTATGACGAGAAGAGCCAGTACAGCACCGGTTCGACCCTGATCACCTCGGATGCGCTGGCCCGCGAACTCGATCTGGTCGCCGAATGGGCGATCACCGACAACCTGTCGCTGTCCGCCGCCGCCGCCGTGGCGGAATCGGGCCGTGGCTACCGCGATTACCTCGCGGCGCAGGGCACCGGCCTCGGCGCCAAGGACGAGCTGTGGTGGCTGGGCGAGACCTCGCTGATCGTCAAGTTCTAAGTCTTTGACAAGACGCGGCGGCTTCGGCCGCCGCCGGGATACCCCCCGATCATTTCGGCTGGAAGGCAGGTCCTTCCAGCCGTTTTTTTTGCCCGGGGGGCAGGACGTCGGCGCCGCCCACACCCGCCAAGGGTCGTCCACACATGGATCCCGTTCCTGTTTCCGGGGGCATCCGGCGCCCGCAATCCTCTTGCACCGGCCGGGCCTTTGGGCGTATCTGTGGGGTCAGACAATTAGGCTCCTAACCATGATCGATCGGGTTCCCCCCCCCGAACCAGGCGCGCCCTGTCCTCCGGAACGGCGCGATTTCGGCCTGCGCATGCTGTTGCTGGCCCGCCGCTGGCGCAACGCGGTCGATGGCCATCTGCGCGATTTCGGCGTGACCTCGGCCAGTTGGCGGGCGCTGTTCCATCTCGGCGAGCGTCAGGGCTGTCTGCGGCCGTCCGAACTGTCCGAGGCGCTGGAGATGGAGCGGCCGTCGCTGACCCAGTTGCTCGACCGCCTCGAGGCGGCCGGGCTGGTCGAGCGCCGCGCCGATCCGGGCGACCATCGCTGCAAGCAGGTGGTGCTGACCCCGGCCGGGCGGGAGATCCACCGCCGCACCGTCCAGGTCAACGGGCTGGTCGCCAGCCGCCTGCTGCACGATGTCAGCGACGCCGAACTGGCGGTGGTGATGTCGGTGCTGGCGCGGATCACCCGCAACATCGCCGCCGACGAGGCGGAGCGGGGCCGGACCGGACGGGGGTGACGCCGCCGATGACCCTTTTCCCCGCGCTCGATCCGGTCTGGCGGCGTCTGCTGTCCTGGCCGCGTCCGCTGGTCGGGCTGCTGTCCGCCCACTGGAAGCATGCCGCCCGCACCGTCGCCGCCGCGCTGGCGGCCTTGTGGATCGCCTACGCCCTCGAACTCGACATGCCGTTCTCGGCGGCGGTGACGGTGATGCTGGTCGCCCATCCGGTGCATGGGATGGTGTTGTCGAAGAGCATCAACCGTTTCCTCGGCACCCTGGCCGGGGCGCTGGTGTCGGTGGTGCTGATGGGGGCGTTCGCCCAGACCCCCGAGATGTTCATGCTCGGGCTCAGCCTGTGGATGGGCGCCTGCACCTTCGCCTCGACCCTGTTGCGCAATTTCCGCTCCTACGGCACGGTGCTGGCCGGCTACACCGTGGTGCTGATCGCGATGCCGGGGGTCGAGGCCCCCGACACCATCTTCCATCTGGTCGCCAACCGGGTGTCCGACGTCACCATCGGCATCGTCTGTTCCGGGCTGGTGGCGGCGCTGTTCACCTCGCGCTCGGCCGAGCGCGGGCTGCGCCACAAGCTGCGCGGCGGCATGCTCGATCTGGTCGATTATGCCGGGCGGGCGCTGCGCGATCCCCAGGAGGACGGCCGCAGCGCCGAGGCGATCCGCCGCCGCCTCGCCGCCGAGATCGTCGCCCTCGACAGTCTGGCCGAATTCGCCGCCGCCGAATCCGCCGCGATCGCCCCGCTGCGCGACACGCTGCGGATCGGGCTGGCGGCGATGCTGGGGGTGCTGGCGGCCGGGGCCTCGGCCGAGGAGGCGCTGCGGCGGCTGCCCCGCGCCGGTGGCGGCCATCTCGCCGATCCCGGGCTGGCCCGCGCCGTCACCGATTGCCTCGGCCTGCTCGGCGAGCTCGCCATTGCCCTCGGCCATCCCGATTCGCCCGCCCGCGCCGGCGAACTGGTCGCGCTGCGCCAGCGTCTGCTGGGGCTGGCGCAGCGGATCGAGGCCGGGATCGATCCGACCCGGCTGCCCGATCTGGTCGCGCGCGACCGGCTGGCCGAACTGCTCGACGAGTTGCGCGCGACGCTGGGCGGGCCGATCGCCCTGGCCGCGCCGCCGGCCGGGCCCGGCCGGACCCGGCCGCTGCCGGGGGCGGAGGAGGACCGCCGCCGCGCCGGGCGGTTCGGTTTCCATCTCGACTGGCGCGGCGCCGCGATCAACGGCGTCCGCGCCACCCTGGCCACCTGGGTGGCCGGAGCGGTGTGGATCCTGACCGCCTGGCCCTATGGCTGGATGCTGGTGGCGATGGTGGTGCCCAATGCCGGCCTGCTGGCGATGCGCGACCATCCCGAGCGCGACGCGGTCGAACTGACCAAGGGCTGCCTGCTCGCCGCGCTGCTGGGCTGGGTGTCGCTGGCCTATCTGCTGCCGCTGTTCGACAGCTTCGCCGGGCTGTGTCTGGTGATCGGGCCGATCCTGTTCCTGGCGGTGCTGCTGTCGGTCAATCCGGCCACCGCCTTCATCGGCGTCGGCGTCTCGGTGTTCTATCTCACCCTGCTGACGCCGACCAATCCGATGGTCTACAACGCCGCGCTGTTCCTCAACAGCGCCCTGCCGACGGTGGGCGGGGCGGCGCTGACGATGGTGGTGTTCCGGGTGGTGCTGCCCAACGACCTGCGCGGCCATGTCCGCGCCATCGTCCGGGCGATTCGGCGCGACATTCTCGACCTGCTCAACCGCGATGTCGCCCCGAGCGACTGGGAGACCCGCATGCATGACCGGATGATCCGTCTGATCGGGCGGATGCGCGCCGCCGAGATGAACCATGCCGAGCTGATCCGCGGCGGCTTCGCCGCCCTGCGCATCGGCCGCGAGGTGATCCGCGCCCGCCGTCTTCATGCCGGCTTTCCTCCCGGCGGGCTGGTCGATCGGCTGATCGAGCCGTCGCGCCACGCCTTGGCCCGGATCGACCGGGCGCCGCGCGCCACGGTGCGGGCGCTCAGGCTGTCGGCCAACGGCCTGTTGACCGTCGCCGCGCACGAGCAGCCCGAGCGCGCCGCCGAACTGGGCGCGATCGCCGCCTCGCTGCTGGAGGTGGCGATGCTGGTCGGCCGCAACCGCCGCTTCTTCCACTCCGGCGGGCGCGGGCTGGGACGGGGGCTGCCATGCTGAAGGAAATCGACCTGACCGGGATCTATGTCGGCCCGATCATCCTCTACATGCTGATTTCGATCCCGATTTTCCTCGCCGTGCGGCTGCTGCTGTCGCGGATCGGGTTCCTGTCGTTCGTCTGGCACCCCGCCTTGTTCGAGATCGCCCTGTTCGGGATCGTTCTTGCTTTGGTGGTGTCGTTGCGCTGAAGGGTGCTGTCATGTCCTGGTTCCGTCTGGTTGTGCGCGTCGCCATCACCGCCCTGTTGACCCTGATCGCCTGCGATCTGGTCGCCGCGCTGTGGCACCATTACATGATCGCGCCCTGGACCCGCGACGGACGGGTGCGGGTCGAGACGGTCGAGATCGCCCCCGAGGTCGCCGGGGTGGTGGCCGAGCTGCGGGTGCGCGACAACCAGACCGTCCACAAGGGCGACGTGCTGTTCACCATCGATGCCGAGCGCTTTCGCATCGCCGCCGACAAGGCGGCGGCGGTGGTCGAGAGCCGGCGGGCCGAGGCGGCGCTGGCGGCGGCCAAGGCCGAGCGCCGCGCCCGCCTCAGCGACCTGGCCGGCTCGGTCGAGGAGAAGCAGCAATACGCCTCGGCGGCGGCGATGGCCGAGGCCAATGTCCGCGAGGCCGAGGCCGAACTGGCCGACGCCCGGCTGGCGCTGGCCAAGACGGTGCTGCGCTCGCCGGTCAACGGCTACGTCACCAACCTCAAGCTGCGGCCGGGCGATTACGTCACTCCGGGCAAGACCGCGCTGGTGGTGGTGGACAAGGAAAGCTTCTGGGTCGCCGCCTATTTCGAGGAAACCAAGCTCGGCATGGTCCGGCCGGGGGTGCCGGTCCAGGTGCAGATGATGGGCTATGACCACCCGGCCCGGGGCCATGTCGAGAGTCTGGCCTGGGGCATCGCCGACCAGAACAGCGAGGCCGGGCCGGGCGGGCTGGCCAACGTCAACCCGGTGTTCACCTGGGTCCGTCTCGCCCAGCGCCTGCCGGTGCGGGTGGTGCTCGACGAGGTGCCGGCCGAGATTCATCTCGCCGCCGGGATGACCTGTTCGGTCAATGTCGAACTGCGCGAGACGCTCAAGAGCGAGGCCGGCTTCCTGCCGCACTGGCTGAAGGTCAACCTGTTCTGATGGCAGGGGTTGCCGGGGCCGCCCCCGGCCCTCACATCAGGGGCGGCCGCCCTCCGCCATCGGCGGGGCGGGGCCACCCTCGGGCGAACACCCCAGGTTGGGGCGTCGCAACGGAGGTGAATCTAAATTAATTTTGATCCGCGCCTCCTCCGCCTTATGGTGCCGCGAGACGCAACGACCGGACAGCAGGAGGCGGCGATGCAGGGTCAGGCCAGTAAGATAGCGTTTCATCTTGCCGATTCCCGCCAGGGCGCGCGGTGCCGGGCGGTCGGGCCGCGTCGGGCCGGCGCCTATGCCGGCAATGCCGAACCCCCGCTCGACGAACTGGTCAATGATCCGATGGTGCGCGGGCTGATGGCCCGCGACGGGGTCGCGCTCGATTCGCTGTGCGGCCTGATCGCCGAGGTTCGCCGCCGGCTGGCCTGAGGCGGTCGGGCGGCCGGGGCGGTTTCCCGCCGGCGGCCCGATTGCCCACGCCCGGTCCGGCGCCGTTGCGCCGTATAAGTCTGGCGGCGCCGAGCGGGCGCCGGACAGAGGCGAGGAACCGCGTTGACCCACACCCATCCCGCCGGACCGATCCCCCCGGCGGATCCGCTGCGCGAGGCGTTCGACCGCCATCGCGCCGGAGCGCTGGCCGAGGCGGTGGCGCTCTATCGCGCCTATCTCGACCGCCACCCCGACAGTTGCGAGGGGCATTATCTGCTCGGGCTCTGCCTGGCCCAGCGCCACGAGCCCGAGGCGGCCGAGGCCTGCCTCGCCACCGCGTTGCGGCTGCGGCCGGACGATGCGGTGCTGCTGCGCAGCCACGGCAACATCCTCAAGATGGCCGGCCGCCACCAGGAGGCGGTGGCCCGCTTCGACGCCGCCCTGGCGCTCGATCCGGCCTCGGCCGAGACCCACCGCTGCCGCGCTTTGTCGCTGAAGGCGCTGGGGCGGTTCGACGCGGCGCTGGCCGCGTTCGGTGCCGCGCTGGCGGTCGAGCCCGACCATGTCGATACGCTGGGCAGCCGCGCCAACCTGCTGGTCGAACTGGGCCGCCCCGACGCGGCGCTGGCCGATTATGACCGCGCCCTGGCGCTGCGGCCCGATTTCGTCGAGGCCTACAACAATCGCGGCGTGGTGCTCAACGGCCGGGGCGCCTATCGCGAGGCGATGCTCGGCTTCTGCAAGGCGCTGACGCTGCGCAAGGATTACCCCGAGGCCTACAACAACCGGGGCATCACCTTCAAATCGCTCGGCAAGTACGAGATGGCGCTGCGCGATTACGATACCGCGCTGGCGCTGCGCCCGGCCTATCCCGAGGCCCACAACAACCGGGGCAACGCGCTGAAGGAGATGCGGCGGCTGGAGGAGGCGCTGCAAAGCTTCGAGCGGGCGATCGCGCTGAAGCCCGATTACGCCGAGGCCTACAACAACCGGGGCGTGGTGCGGGCCGACCTCCGGCAGACCGAGGAGGCGATCCACAATTACGACCGCGCCATCGCGCTCAAACCCGATTACGCCGAGGCCCATTTCAACCGCGCGCTGTGCCATCTGCAACTCGGCCGCTTCGCCGAGGGCTGGCCCGGCTATGAATGGCGCTGGCGCAATCCCAATCTCCGCCTGTCGGCGCGGAAGCTGCCGTTGCCGCCGTGGCGGGGCGAGGCGGATCTGGCCGGCCGCACCCTGCTGCTGCATGGCGAGCAGGGGTTGGGCGACGCGATCCAGTTCTGCCGCTATGCCCGCTTGGCGGCGGCGCGCGGCGCCCGGGTGGTGCTGGAGGCCGACCCGGCCCTGGCCCGGCTGCTGACCGGGCTCGACGGCGTCGATCAGCTGGTGGTGCGGGGCGAGGCGCTGCCGGCGTTCGACCTGCATTGCCCGCTGCTCAGCCTGCCGCTGGCGTTCGGCACCACCCTCGACACCATTCCGGCCGCGCCGTCCTATCTCGCCGCCGATCCCGCTTTGGTCGAACGCTGGCGCCACCGCCTCGGTCCGGCCGCCGGACCGCGCATCGGCGTGGTGTGGAGCGGCAACGGCAACCACCGCAACGATCTGTGCCGTTCGCTGCCGCTGGCCGCCTTCGCCGGACTGATGTCGGCGCGGTTCGATTTCCTCTGCCTGCAAAAGGAGATCCGCGACGCCGACGCGGTGTTGGCGAGCGAGACTCCCGGCCTGCGGCTGTTTTGCGACGAAATCGCGGATTTCGCCGATACCGCCGCGCTGTGCGCGCTGTGCGATCTGGTGATCAGCGTCGATACCAGCGTCGCCCACCTCGCCGCCGCGCTGGGGCGGCCGACCTGGGTGGCGCTGCCGTTCAATTCCGACTGGCGCTGGCAGCTCGAGCGGTCGGATTCGCCCTGGTATCCGTCGCTGCGGCTCTATCGCCAGAGTGTCGCCGATGGTCTGCGCGGCGATTGGGGCGCGGTGCTGGCCGCGCTCGGCGCCGATCTCGCCGCGCGCTTCGGCGGCGACGCGGCCGG
>JBDLVO010000475.1:0-4434 GCA_039804805.1 Pseudomonadota bacterium | reverse complement strand
GAGAGTGAGGACCATGCGGATTTTTGTCGATGCGGATGCCTGTCCGGTCAAGGAGGAGGTGATCCGGGTCGCCACCCGGCACGCCCTGCCGGTGGTGCTGATCGGCAATCGCTGGATGCGCGGGCTCGATTCGCCGCTGGTCAGTCAGGAGGTGGTGCCGGATGGGCTCAATCAGGCCGATGATCGCATCGTCGAGCGGTTCGAGGCCGGCGACCTCGTGGTGACCGCCGACGTGCCGCTGGCGGTACGCTGCCTCGAAAAGGGCGGGCGGGGGATCGATCATCGCGGCAAGATCTTCGATCCGGATTCGATCGGCATGGCCTCGGCGATGCGCGACCTGATGACCCATCTGCGCGACAGCGGCCAGATCGAAGGCGGCGGGCCGCGCGCCTATGCCAAGCTCGACCGCTCGCGCTTTCTCGATGGACTGGAACGGCTGGTGCAGGCGATGAAATAGCGCAAGGCCTCTCCTCCCCCCCCCCCTTGCGCCCCGGGTTTTCGAAGTCGCCTGACTTTGTCCGAAGGGGGCTCTAGGGATGTCTAGGGATGTCTAGGGACATCTAGGGATTTATGATAGAGTTTCTTATAAAGGGCTAGGCATCGAGTCGGCCTCGCGGAGGATCGGTGGACCCATATCGCAATCCATTCGCCCCGGGTGCGGGGAACCGCCCGCCGGAACTGGCCGGACGATCGGCCATTCTTGAGGCGGGCAAGGTCGCGTGTGGACGGGCGGTGCGAGGCAGAAACGCCCGCTCGATCATGCTGCTGGGGCTGCGCGGTGTCGGGAAAACCGTGCTGCTCAACGAGATTGGCCGTAACGCTGAACAAGAGGGGCTCCTGGTTTCCCGGGTGGAGGCGCCGGAAGGGGAGAGCCTCGCCCGTCTCATCTTCCCTGAAATGCGCAAGGTCATGCGGTCGTTGTCTGGCGTTGAAACGGCAAGACATCTGGCGATGCGTGGCCTCAGGGGGCTCAGAAACTTCGCCGCGATCTTCAAGATCGAGATGGCCGGCGTTGAGGTGGGGATGGATCCGGAGCCGGGATTGGCGGAAACGGGGGATCTTAAGTACGATCTGCCGGACCTGTTCACCCTGATTGGGAAGGCGGCCCAGGCGGCGGGACGGGGCTGGCTGCTGCTGATCGATGAAGTGCAGTATCTGTCCGAAGCCGACCTGTCGGCATTGATCGTCGCTCTGCACCGCATCTCGCAGGATGGCCTTCCCGTCCTGATGGTTGGTGCCGGTCTTCCCCAGGTTGCCCGTTTGGCGGGAGAGGCGAAATCCTATTCGGAGCGGCTGTTTCATTATCCGGCGGTGGGAGCCCTCGATCCGGTCTCGGCAGGGCAAGCCGTTGAGAAGCCGCTTGTTGAGGAAGAGGCTTCCATCGCGCCCGAGGCCCTGGGAATCATTGTCGAGCGGACACAGGGTTATCCATTTTTTCTTCAGGAGTGGGCTTCGGTTGTCTGGGAACATTCGGAAGGACCGGAGGTAACCCCTGCTGATGTGGAGACCGCTTATGCGGAGACACTCGCGCGGCTGGACGAGGGGTTTTTCAAGGTGCGGATCGACCGCCTGACGAAGACCGAGGTCCAGTTTGTCAAGGCCATGGCCCAACTTGGGGATGGTCCCTATGCGATGGCGGACATTGCCAAGTCGATGGGGCGTTCTCAGCAATCCTTGGGACCGGCCCGGGCCAGCATCATCTCCAAAGGGATGATCTTCAGCTCGGACCATGGCTATCTGGATTTCAGCGTCCCGCTTTTTGCCGATTTCATGCGGCGCCAGGGCTGAAAACCTCCCCATCGACGCAGGTCCAGGAGCCGCTGGCTCCTGGCGGGTGTGGGCAGCGCCCACGTATTTTACGCCGCGGCGGAGCGGATGGCCTCGACGATGCTGGCGGTGACGGTATCGATCACCTTCTCGTCCTCGCCTTCGGCCATGACGCGGATCAGCGGCTCGGTGCCGGACTTGCGGATCAACAGCCGGCCCTGCCCGGCGAGGCGGGCCTCGCCGGCGGCGATGGCGCCCTTGACGGTCGGGGCGGCGAGGATCTCGGCGGCGGAGCGGCCCTCGACCCGGACGTTGCGCAGCAACTGGGGCAGCGGCTCGAACTGGCGCAGCACCTCGCTGGCCTGCCTGCCCGAGTGGATCAGCGCCGCCAGCACCTGCAACGCGGCGACGAGGCCGTCGCCGGTGGTGGAATGGTCGGCCAGGATCATGTGGCCGGATTGTTCGCCGCCGACATTGTAGCCATCGGCCAGCATCCGTTCGAGCACGTAGCGGTCGCCGACCTGGGTGCGGACCAGGGTCACGCCGCGCGCGGCGAGGAAGCGTTCGAGGCCGAGGTTGGACATCACGGTGGCGACCACACCGCCGCCGCGCAACTGGCCGGAGCGCTGCCACAGGTCGCCGATCAGGGCCATCACCTGATCGCCGTCGATCTGGCGGCCGGTTTCGTCGCACAGGACGAGGCGGTCGGCGTCGCCGTCGAGCGCGATGCCGAGGTCGGCGCCGTGGGTCACCACCTGCTCGCCCAGCGCGTCGGTGTGGAGCGAGCCGCATTCCTTGTTGATGTTGAAGCCGTCGGGGGTGACGGCCATCGGCACCACCTCGGCGCCGAGTTCCCACAGCACGCGGGGGGCGACCTTGTAGGCGGCGCCGTTGGCGCAATCGACCACGATCTTGAGCCCGTCGAGCCGCAGCCCGCGCGGGAAGGTGCTCTTGGCATATTCGATGTAGCGGCCGCCGGCATCCTCCAGCCGGCGGGCGCGGCCGAGCCGGTCGGGGCCGACGCGGAGCGATTCGATGCCGTTGGCCATGGTGGCCTCGATCGTCCGCTCGGTCTCGTCGGACAGCTTGTAGCCGTCGGGGCCGAACAGCTTGATGCCGTTGTCCTGGTAGGGATTGTGCGAGGCGGAGATCACCACGCCGAGATCGGCGCGCAGCGAGCGGGTCAGCATCGCCACCGCCGGGGTCGGCAGCGGCCCGACCAGCACCACGTCCATCCCCACCGAGACGAAGCCGGCGGTCAGCGCCGGTTCGAGCAGGTAGCCCGACAGCCGGGTGTCCTTGCCGATCACCACGGTATGGCGATGGTCGCCGCGGGTGAAATGGCTGCCGGCGGCCATGCCCAGCCGCAGCGCCATTTCGGCCGTCATCGGCTCGGCATTGGCGGTTCCCCGCACTCCATCGGTGCCGAACAACGTGCGCGTCATTCCCGAACGCCCCTTCTGCTTATCGGATCGAGCCGCACTGATTAGCGCGGGCGGCGACGGAAGGGAAGCGGCGAGTGGTTACCCGCTGTCACCATCGGTCACGTCGCGGCCATCACCCGGTTACCGGGCGGGGGCAGGGTCGGTACCGACTTTTGCATCCGCTTGCACGGAGAGTGACGATGACCGAGACCGATCCGGCACTCCGGCCCGCCGAGGGCTGGCTGCGCCGTCATGTTCCCCCCGTCCCGCTGTTCCTGGCGCGGATGGCGACGGAATGGCGGCTGTGGGGCCCGGCCGGGCTGGCGGTGGTGGTGATCGCGGCGATCCTGCTGGTGCCGGCCGACGGTCGGCCGGGCCCGTCGCGGCGGCTGGAGGCTCTGGTGCTGGAGGCGCCGCTGGTCCGGCTGGCCCCGGCGGTCGGGCTCGATTCGATCGAGATTCAGCGGCGGCTGGAGGCCGGCGGCATCGCGGTGGCCCATCCCGGCCAGTCGCTGCGGGCGATCGCGGTGATCAACCATGTCGAGCCGCGGCGGCTGCTCGATCTGGCGCTCGGGCCGCAGGACCAGGCTGCCGCCGCTTCGGCCGACAGCCCCTGAGCGGGAGGTCTCAGAGGATGCCGACCGTGCAGGACTGGCGGTAGAGCTTGAGCGCCTTGCACAGGCGGCGGGCTTCGGCGCTGGTTTCGACCGGGCCGGCGACCACCCGCCAGCGCGGGCCCTTGGCGCCGCCGCCGACCTGCCGGATCGCCGCGTTCATCGATCCCAATTCCTCGGGATACTTGGCCTTGATCTTCTCCCAGGTGGCGCGGGCCTCGTCCTCGCTGGGGGCGGTGGCGAGGATCAGCGCCGGGCTGGCGCTGTTGCCGGCCTTGGCCTTGCCCTTGGATTTGGCATGGCGGGCGCTGGCGTGGCGGGTGGGGGCGGGGGCGGCGGCATAGCCGCTGCCGCCGTCGAGCTGGCGTTCGATCGCGGCGCGTTCGGCCGCCGCCTCGTCGGCCTGGAGCAGCCCGGCGCCGCGCAGCCGTTC
This sequence comes from Pseudomonadota bacterium, assembly GCA_039804805.1. GTDB lineage: Bacteria > Pseudomonadota > Alphaproteobacteria > Rhodospirillales > Magnetospirillaceae > Phaeospirillum. Next base: position 196 of record JBDLVO010000475.1, on the reverse strand, counting down.
GGCCCGGCCGACCGCGCTGGCCGCCTCCATCACGGTGTGGAGCGAGGCGGGGGGCATTTCCAGCTCGCGCGGCTGGGCCGGCAGCAGGGCGTCGAGGATCACGCCGCGCTCGGCCGTCTGTTCGGCCGGGGTCAGCGCCTTGGCCTCGAGCTGGTCGGACAGCGATTTCAGCCGGGCGATCACCTCGGCGTCGCCC
>JBDLVO010000474.1:0-4429 GCA_039804805.1 Pseudomonadota bacterium | reverse complement strand
TGGGCATCCATCTGATTCACCAGGACCGGCTGCTGCCGCCGACCCTGACGGTGGCCGAGGCCCTGTTCCTGGGCAACGAACCGCGCTGGCCCGGCACCCCGTTCCTCGACCGCCGCCGGATGGAGCGCGCGGCGGCCCAGGCGCTGTGGACCGCGTTCCAGGTCGAACTGCCGACCGGCGCCCTGATCCGGGATCTGGCCGTCGCCGAACAACAGATCATCCAGATCACCCGCGCCCTGCTCAACCGGCCCAGGATCCTGGTGTTCGACGAACCGACCGCCGCGCTGGTCCAACGCGAATCAGCGATCCTGTTCGACACCATCGCCCGGCTGAAACGGGACGGGCTGACCATCCTCTACATCTCCCACTACCTCAACGAGATCGAACGCCTGTGCGATCAGGTGACGGTCCTGCGCAACGGCCGCGACGTCGCTCGCGTCACCCCGGGGCGCACCCGTACCGCCGAGATCGTCTCGCTGATGATCGACCGCGACATCGACAGCTGCTTTCCCGAGCGCCGGCGCTCCCCCGGCCCGCCCCTGCTCCGGGTCGAGGCATTGCGCCGCCCGCCTTTCTTCGACGAGGTCTCCTTCACCCTGCGACGGGGCGAGATCCTCGGCGTCACCGGTCTGGTCGGATCGGGCGCCAAGGCGCTGGCGGCGACCCTGTTCGGCCTGTCGCGGCCGGACGCCGGGCGGATCCTGCTCAAGGGGGAGACGCTGCGCGCCCACAGCCCCGCCGCCGCCGTTGCCCGCGCGATCGGCCTGGTCCCCGAGGACCGTCGCCGTCACGGCGTCGCCCCCGGCCTGTCCGTTCGCGAGAACGCCACCCTGCCCGGCCTCGGGGCCTTCACCCGCCATGGTCTGCTGCGGGTGCGGCGGGAAAAGGCGGCGGTGGCGGAGTGGATCGCCCGGCTCGGCATCAAGACCCCCGGCCCGGAAGCCCCGGCGCGGACCCTGAGCGGCGGCAACCAGCAGAAGGTCGCGCTGGCGAAATGGCTGATCCACGGCGCCGACCTGATCATCCTCGACGAACCGACCGTCGGGGTCGACGTCGGTGCCAAGCTCGACCTCTATCGCGAAATCGGCCGACTGGCCGACGACGGCGCCGGTCTGCTGGTGGTGTCGTCCGACCTGCTCGAACTCATCGGCCTGACCGACCGCGTTCTGGTGTTCCATCGCGGCAGGCTGGTCGCCGACCTCGCGACCGCGGGGCTGAGCCAGGAGCGGCTTTTGTCCCTGATCACCACCGGCACCGCCACGAAGGCCCGCCATGCCCTCGCCGTCTGAGCGGTGGAACGCCCCCCTCCTGCTCCGGACCGGCGCCTACGGCGCCGTCGCCGCCGTCATCGTCGGCTTCGCCCTCGCCGCGCCCGGCTTTCTGCGCTTCGGCAACCTGGCCGACGTCGTGCAGCAATCGGCCATCCTCGGCGTGCTGGCGCTGGGGATGACCCTGGTGATGATCGCCGGGGGGGGCGATGTCGTCCGGGGCGGGATCGATCTGTCGCTGGCGGCGAATCTCGGCCTGTCGGCCGCCGTCTTCGCCCGGCTGATCCAGGCCGGCGGCGACGGAACGGTCGCGATCGCCGCCGGCCTGGGCGTCGGGCTGCTGGTGGGGGTGGTCAATGCCGTCGCGGTGGTCTGGCTCCGGATCGTGCCGCTGCTCGCGACCCTGGCGGTGGCCAAGATCGTCACCGGACTGGAATGCGTGCTGACCAGAAACAGCGTCGTCACCGCCACCTCCCCGCAACAGGACTGGCTGAGCGGCACCGGACCGTTCGGGATCCCGGTGATGGCCTACGGTCTGGCGGCGGTGGCCGGCCTGATCGGGCTGGCGGTCCGGGCGACCCCGCTGGGCCCGCGACTCCTGGCCGTCGGCGCCCATCCCGAGGCGGCCCGCGCCGGCGGCCTTTCCGTCCCCGCCTTCGTTGCCGCGAGCTATGTCGCCAGCGGATTGCTCGGCGGCCTGGCGGCGATCCTTTCGGCGGCCCTGGTCAGCGGATCGTCGCCTGGATCGGGCAATTACCTGTTGCCGGTGGTGGTGGCGGCGCTGCTGGGGGTGACGTTCTCGCGCCGGCAGATCCCCACCATCGGCGGCACGGTGCTGGCCGTGCTGTTCATCGGCCTGCTGGGCAACGGATTCCAGTTGATCAACCTCTCCAGCGATTGGGTCAACGGCATCGAAGGGCTGCTGATTCTGCTGCTGGTGGGATGGACCAGTCTCGCCCGGACGGAGCACGGCACCGCATGATCTTCCTCACCCGATATGGGCTGCCGCTGATCCTGACCGGCCTGGTCTCGATCTTCGCCGTGGTCTGCCCGACCTTCCTGACCCTCGGCAACCTGACCAGCCTGCTCGTCAACCATTTCGCCCTGCTGGCCCTGGTCTCCCTCGCCATGACCCTGGTGGTCGCCGCCGGAGGACTCGACCTGTCGGTGGGAACGGCGCTGGACCTGGCCGGCTTCGCCTTCATCGCCAGTCTGGCCGGCGGCCTGCCGCCCGCGCTCGCCATCCTGCTCGGACTGGCGGCGGCGTTGACGGTCGGCGGCGTCAACGCGGTGCTGATCGCCGGCATCCGCATCCCGCCGTTCCTCGCCACCCTGGGAACCTTGTTCATCGGCCACAGCCTGCAACAATTGGCGACCGGGGGCGGCGTGCCGATTTATCTGATCGCCGGCCCCCCTCGCCCCGTCTTCGCCCTTCTTGACGCCGCGCGGCCGTGGCTCGGACTGGCGGCCGCCGTCGTCGTGGCGGGCGTGCTGGGAGGATCGGGCTTCGGCCGCCGTCTCATCGCCGGCGGCCTCGCTCCGGCGGTCAGCCGTTATTCCGGCCTGCCGGTTCGCCGCGACATCGCCCTGGTGATGGTGGGATCGACCCTGCTGACGGGTCTGGCCGGAATCGTCCTGGCGGCGGGAGGACAATCCTACGCTCCGCTGTCAGGCAACGCCTATCTGATGGATGCCATCGGCGCCACCGTCCTCGGCACCACCTTTGACCGCCACCGCCGCGTCAACGTCGTCGGCACCCTGCTGGGCGTGGTCCTGCTCGGCACGGTGAAAAACGGCCTGCTGCTCGCGGGCGTGTCGTTCTATTGGCAACAGGTGGTGAGCGGACTGGTGATCTTCACCGTGCTGGCGATCAGCTTCTCGACCTCGCGCAAGGAGGGGGCCCTGGCCTGAGCGGATCAAACCGCACCGCGCCCCAAAACCAAATCAGCCAAAAGTCCTTAAACACTCCATTCAGATCAACTCTCCTTGTTTTTGTATAATTCAAGAATACTCCCAGGCCATTTTTCTACAAAATTACTTTGTAGAAACGAATTTGCACTCGAAATCGCCGACCTTATTATTGATCAATCTACCAGATTGATGTACTTTTATCCGCGGAACAAGGGGGCCCTCTTGATTTCCAGACTCGCGATCGATGTCACTGACAGAGGACTCTCGATATGAAGAAGCTTGTCCTGGCGGCGATCACCGCCGGCTTTGGTGTGACCGCCTCAACCGCCCAGGCCGTCGAGAACTGGACGCCCTACACCACCGGCATCGCCATCGGTTCCGCGGCGGGGGCCCTGCCGGCTCCCGGCGTCTATTTCCAGAACACCACCTATTACGCGGACATCCGCAGCCACGACAGCAATGGCAACAACAATGGCGTCAAGATCAATGCGATCGTTGACGTCCCCGTCTTGCTGTGGGCGCCCGATGTGCAGGTCCTCGGCGCGAAATACGCCGTCTACGCGGTCCAGCCGTTCGACCGCGTGACCACGTCGGTCGGCGATCGCACCTATACCCAGGCCGGTTTGTTTGAAACGATTCTTTCTCCGCTCAATCTCTCCTGGGAGCTGCCGAGCGATTTTCATTTCGCCACCGGGCTGGCCGTCTACCTCCCCGACGGGACCTTCAATTCGAAGAAGGCCGGCGCCCCGCCCAGCTCGAATTTCTGGTCGTTCGAGCCGAGCATCGGCATCAGCTGGCTGCATGACGGCTGGAATCTCAGCGCCAAAGTGCTGGCGGATTTCAACCTGGAGAACGACGTCACCCATTACCAGTCGGGTCATGTCGCCAACCTCGACGCGAGCGCGAGCAAGCGGTTCGGCAAATGGTCGTTCGGCCTGGGCGGCTATGCCCGCGTCCAGTTTTCCGACGACGAACAGAACGGGAAGCGGGTCGGTGACGGCAACCGCGCCGAGGAATACGGCGTGGGCCCCTATGCCGGCTATGATTTCGGCCCGGTCACCCTCGAAGCCTTCTACACCGAGGCGGTGGCCTGGAAGAACGAATCCGCCGGCAGCCGTTTCTTCACCCGCCTCGGCGTTCCGTTCTGATCGCACCCACCGCGAAAAAACAGGGGGCGGATGCCGGGCTGTCGCCCGGACCCACTCGGGGAGCACGCTCCCCGAACCCCTCTCTCTTTTCGAAAAATGAGG
>JBDLVO010000473.1:0-2621 GCA_039804805.1 Pseudomonadota bacterium | reverse complement strand
ACTGGCGCAGCACGCTGATCATCGCACTGACGATCCCGCTGTCGATCCTGGCGTCGATCCTGGTGCTGAAGGCGCTGGGCGAGACGCTGAACCTGATGACGCTCGGCGGCCTGGCGCTGTCGGTCGGCATCCTCGTCGACGACGCGACGGTGACGATCGAGAACATCAACTGGCATCTCGAACAAGGCAAGCCGGTTCGGCAGGCGATTCTCGACGGGGCCGATCAGATCGTGACGCCGGCTTTCGTCTCGCTGCTCTGCATCTGCATCGTCTTCGTGCCGATGTTCTTCCTGCCCGGCATTTCCGGCTTCCTGTTCGTCCCGCTCGCCCTGGCGGTGGTGTTCGCGATGATCGCGTCCTTCGTGCTGTCGCGCACGCTGGTGCCGACCATGGCGATGTCGCTGCTGAAGCCCCACGCCCGGCCCGACGGGGATGCGGCGCCGCTTTCCCGCAATCCCCTGGTCCGCTTCCAGCAGGGCTTCCAGCGTCGCGTTGAGTGGGTTCGCGCCGGGTACGGCGCCCTGCTGGCGCGGGCGCTGGCGACGCCCCGAGCCTTTGTGCTGGTCTTTCTCGCCCTGGTCGCTCTGTCCTTCGGGCTGACGCCCTTCCTGGGCCGGAATTTCTTTCCCTCGGTTGACGCCGGGGCGATGACGCTTCACGTCCGCGCGCCGCTGGGGTCGCGCATAGAAGAAACCTCGGCGCAGTTCGAGCGGATCGCCCGTCGCATCCGCGAGATCATTCCTCCCGGCGAGCTGGTGTCGGTGGTCGACAACATCGGGATGCCGAACAGCATCATCAACACGATCTACAGCAATTCGGGCACCATCGGTCCGCAGGATGGCGACATCATGATCCAGCTCGCCCCGCATCACGCGCCGACCGCGGGGTATATTCGGGCCTTGCGGGAGGAATTGCCCCGTTCGTTTCCCGGGACGACGTTCGCCTTCCTGCCGGCCGACATCACCAGCCAGATCCTCAATTTCGGCGCCCCGGCCCCGATCGACATCCAGGTGCAGGGGCGCGACGCCCAAGCGGGCGAGGCCTTTGCCCGCAAGATCCTGCGCCGGATTTCGACCATTCCCGGCATCGTCGATGCCCGCCTCCATCAATCCTCCCGCTATCCGCAAATCAACGTGACGATCGACCGCAGCCGGATCGCGCAATTGGGTCTGACCGAACGCGACGTGACCGGCGGTCTCGCCAATTCCCTGGCGGGGACGTCGCAGACCGCGCCGGTCTATTACCTCAATCCGCGTAACGGCGTGTCCTATCCGGTGGTGGCGCAGACGCCGGAACACCGCATCGGCTCGCTGGAGGATCTGGCCGCGATCCCGGTCAGCGGCGGTGGCCCGGCGCAGAGTCTGGGCGGGCTCGGAAGCGTGACGCGGGCCAATGCGGTGGCGGTCGCCTCCCACTACAACATCATGCCCGCGCTCGATATTTACGCGAACGTCACCGGTCGCGACCTGGGGGCGGTGGCCGACGAGATCCGTCAGGCGCTGGCCGACCTCCAGGGTCAGGCGCCGAAAGGCACGGTGGCGGTGCTGCGCGGGCAGGATGTGACGATGACCATCGCGTTTTCCGGTCTGATCTTCGGGCTGGTCGGCGCCGTGGTGCTGATCTATCTGCTGATCGTGGTCAACTTCCAGAGCTGGCTCGATCCCTTCGTCATCATCACCGCCTTGCCCGGGGCGCTGGCCGGGATCGTCTGGATGCTGTTCGCCACCGGGACCACCCTGTCCGTGCCGGCGCTGATCGGCGCCATCATGTGCATGGGGGTGGCCACCGCCAATTCCATCCTGGTGGTCAGCTTCGCGCGGGAGCGTCTGGCCGCGCAGGGCGATGCGGTCAAGGCGGCGCTGGAGGCCGGGCTGACCCGCTTCCGCCCGGTGCTGATGACCGCGCTGGCGATGATCATCGGCATGATTCCGATGGCATTGGGCCTGGGCGATGGCGGCGAGCAGAACGCGCCGCTGGGCCGCGCGGTGATCGGCGGCCTGGTCGTCGCCACCGTCGCCACCCTGATGTTTGTTCCCGTGATCTTCAGCCTGGCGCACCGACGCCGGGTCTCGTCCCCCCTCGCCGAACCTCTGACCCGGGAGACCCCCCATGCCTGATCGATCGAACCCATGGCTGAAGCGGGGCGGGGCCGTGCTGGTCCTGGCGGCCCTGGCCATCGTCGCCACGGGTCTGTGGACCCGCGGACGGGGCGAACGGGATCTCGCGGTCTGGACCGCCGAACAGGCCGTGCCGACGGTGGCGCTGATTCATGCCGCGCCGGCCCGGGTCGAGGACGGTCTGCAACTGCCGGCCACTCTTCAGGCCGCCAACACCGCGCCGATCCTGGCCCGGACCTCGGGCTATGTCCGGCAATGGCGGGTCGATATCGGCGACGAGGTCCGCCAGGGGCAGGTGCTGGCGATCCTGGACGCGCCGGAAGTCGAACAGCAACTGGTCCAGGCCCGGGCTGATTTGCAGATGGCGCTCGCCAATCAGCAACTGGCCGAGTCGACCGCCGCCCGCTGGCGCAGCCTGCTGGGCAAGGATGCCGTTTCCAAGCAGGAAACCGACGAAAAGGTGGGCGATCTGGCGGCGCGGACCGCGGTGGTCAACGCGGCGCG
>JBDLVO010000472.1:0-8462 GCA_039804805.1 Pseudomonadota bacterium | reverse complement strand
CCGTTGACGTTCTGAAAGACGTGGAGGTCTGGAGGCGTCAGCCTCCAGGCGGGGAGCGGGGCGGCAGCCCCGCCACGAGGGGGGTCAGCCCTCGTCGCCGAGCGGGACGGCGGGCAGGTCGGCGGCGATCGGCGCGGGGGCGATCACCGGACGGGCGCGGCCGGACAGCGCCACCGCCTTTTCGAGATCAAGCTCGGTACACATCCCGAGGGTGACCGGGTTGCGCGGCTTGATGTTGGTGGCGTTCCAGTGGGTCTTGTCGCGCACCGCCTGGATGGTCTGCTTGGTGGTGCCGATCAATTTGGAAATGGTGGCGTCGGACAGTTCCGGATGATGCTTGAGGATCCAGGCGATCGCGTCGGGGCGGTCCTGGCGCTTCGACACCGGGGTGTAGCGGGCGCCCTTCGGCTTGGCGCGCGGCTGGGGAATGTCGGTGATGGTCAGCTTGAGCCGGGCGTCGGGATCGGCCTCGCAGCGTTCGATCTCGCCGCGGCTGACCTGGCCGTTGGCAACCGGGTCGAGCCCGACGATGCCGGTCGCGACCTCGCCGTCGGCGATCGCCTGAACCTCCAGCGCGTGCAGCCCGCAGAAATCCGCGATCTGTTCGAAGGTGAGGGCGGTGTTTTCGACCAGCCAAACGGCGGTCGCCTTGGGCATCAGCGGCAGGGCCATGAATCCTCCTGAATGTCGTCTGGTCCCGTTCGGCCAACGAACGCTGCGTCGGCCTCGGCGGGTGACCTCCCGTCCACCCGCCGGAGCGGACGGGAACGGTCCCGCAGGGATCGCGCGGCCAGCGGCCGCCTGGGCTCTGCCCTCGCCGCTGGCCGGCGACGATCCGTGGAAATCGCCCTATTTATATGGGTGTTCTCGGCCGGGGTCAAACCGTCAGCACGATCTTTCCGACGTGGGTGTTGGCCTCCATCAGGCGATGGGCCGCCTCGGCCTCAACCAACGGGAAGGTGGCATGGACCAAAGGCGCGATCCGGCCCTGGTCGATCAGCGGCCAGACCTCGGCCGCCAGCGCCGCCGCCATCGCCGCCTTGCGGTCGGTCGATTGCGGCCTGAGCGTCGAGCCGGTCAGGGTCAGCCGCTTCAGCATCACCGGCATCAGGTTGAGCTCGACCGCCGAGCCCTGGAGGAAGGCGATCGACACCAGCCGGCCCTCGACCGCCAGCGCCTTGATGTTGCGGGCGACATAGGGGCCGCCGACCATGTCGAGGATCACGTCGACGCCGCGCCCGCCGGTGGCCTCCTTGATCACCGCGACGAAATCCTCGGCGCGGTAATCAATGGCGTGGGCGCCCAGCCCGGCGCAGACCTTGGCCTTGTCGGGGCCGCCGGCGGTGGCGAACACCCGGGCGCCGCGCGCGACGGCCAACTGGATCGCGGTGGTGCCGATGCCGCCGGCCCCGCCATGGACCAGCAGGCTTTCCCCCGCCGCCAGCCGGCCGCGCTCGACCACGTTGTGCCAGACGGTGAACAGGGTTTCGGGCAGGGCGGCGGCGCGGACGAAATCGTAGCCCCGGGGCAGCGGGAGGCACAGCCGGGCATCGACGGTGACGTATTCGGCATAGCCGCCGCCGGCGACCAGGGCGCAGATTTCGGCGCCGAGGGCGGGAGCGGCGACCCCCTCGCCCAGCGCGGCGACGGTGCCGGCCACCTCAAGTCCGGGCAGGTCGGAGGCGTCGGGCGGCGGCGGGTAGACCCCCTGGCGCTGCAACAGATCGGGGCGGTTGATGCCGGCGGCGGCGACCTTGATCAGCACTTCGCCCCGGCCGGGGCGGGGCACCGGGCGGGTGGCCGGGGTCAGCACCTCGGGGCCGCCGGGACGGGCGATTTCGATGCAGGTCATGGTGGCGGGGGTCATGGTCGGCGGCTCCCTGGTCTGTTGCGGCGGCCGTCACTCTGGTACGCTCGGGCGATCCTGGCAAGAGAGGATGCCCCCGATGGATGCCGACGATCTCGCCCCGCCGCCCGCGCCCGCCGCCGGGTTCACCCCGCGGCCGCTCGATCCGCTGTCGGTCGTCGAGCTTGAACGCTACATCGGCCAACTTGAAGAAGAGATCGCCCGCGCCCGCGCCGCGATCGGCGCCAAGCAGGCGGTTCGGGCCGGGGCCGAGGCGCTGTTCCGCCGCTGAGGCGCCTAGTCCGATCGGGCGGGGGCGATGGCGGGGAGGGTGACGGTGACCCGGGTTCCCTCGCCGGGGCGGCTGGCGACCTCGATCGCGCCGCGATGCATGGTGACGATCTGGCGCACCATGTGCAGCCCGAGGCCGGATCCGGCCACGGCGCCGGCATTGGCGGCGCGGCGGAAGCGTTCGAAGATCGACGGCAGATCGGTTTCGGGGATGCCGATGCCCTGGTCGGCGACGGTCAGGGCGAGTTCGGCGCCCCGGTCGGCGGCGATCACGGCGATTTCGCTGCCGGGCGGGGAATATTTGACCGCATTGCCGATCAGGTTGTTGAGCACCAGGGCGAGCAGGTTGGGATCGGCCCAGGCCGCCAGCCCGGCCGGGGCCTCGACCCGGTAGCAATGGTCGGGGGCGATCAGGCGGCGCTGTTCCAGCGCGGTCTCGATCAGCGGCGCCAGCGGCACCGCCTGTTCGTGCAGCACGATCCGGCCGGATTCGAGCTGTTCGTCGGCGAGGCAGGTGTCGATCAGATCGAGCAGGCGCTGCACCCCGCCGCGAATGGTGTCGAGCCGGTCGCCGCCGTCGAAGCCGGCGCGGTCGGCATGCATCCGCAGCAATTGCGCGGCGGAATCGATCACCGCCAGCGGGGTGCGGAATTCGTGCGACATCATCGACAGGAACTGGCGCAACTGGCGCTTGGCCTCGCTTTCGGCGGTCAGCGCGGTCTCGACCTGCTGCTTGGCCCGGCCCAGCGCGTCGACCGCGCTTTCGAGGTCGCGGGTGCGCTCGGTCACCCGCTGTTCGAGGCCGAGGTTGAGCGCGGCCAGTTCGGTGTTGAGGCGGGCGATGGTGCTGAGGTCGCGCCAGGCGCGCAGCGCGCCGACCAGCGCGGTGAACAGCTTCTGCGCGGTCAGCTCGGTCTTGCTCTTGTAATCGTTGATGTCGTAGCCGACCACCACCTCGCGCTCGGGGGCGTCGCCGGGCTGGCCGGTGCGCAGGATGATGCGGATGCGATCGTTGCCGTGCTGCTGGCGGACCCAATGCACCAGCCGCAGGCCGGCATCGGGGGTCTCCATCACCACGTCGAGCAGCATCACCGGAATGTCGGGGCGGCTCTCCAGCACCGCGCGGGCCTCGGCGGCGGAGGCGGCGGCAAGACAGTCGAAGCCGCGCCCCTCGAACTCCATGTCGCGCAGCAGCAGCCGGGTCATGGCGAGGACCTGGGGATCGTCGTCGACCACCAGCACCGGCCAGGGGGCGGCGGCGGGCGGAGCGGTGACGGTGGCGCGGGTCGCCAGCCGCAGGCGGCGCGGGGCGTTGCCCATCGACCCTACCGGGGCTCGGCCGGAGCGATCGGCCCGGCGAAGGCGTAGCCGATGCCGTGGACGGATTCGATCGGCAGCGGCTGGCCGAGCAATTCGACCCCCTTGGCGCGCAGGCGGCGCACCATCGAATCGACCGAGCGGTCGGCCGGGTCCCAGCCGCGTTTGCCGAGCGCGCGGAAGATCGCGTCGCGCGACACCGGCTCGCCCGGCTGGGCCACCAGCAGGGTGACGAACACCCGCTCGTTGCCGGTCAGCTTGACGGCGCGGCCATCGGGAGCGGTCAGGGTCCAGGCCAGTTGATCGAAGGTCCAGCGCGGGGGGACGGCGGCATTGGCCGGGGCGGCGGGGGGATCGGCCAACGGCGTGGCGGCGGCGGGCGGCGGCGGGGCCAGCCGCAGCCGGCGGGCGAGGCTGCGCACCTGGGCCTCCAGCTCGCGCAGTTCGACCGGCTTGACCAGATAGACGTCGGCCCCGACCTCAAGCCCGACCACCCGGTCGACGTTGAGGCCGCGCGCGGTCAGCATGATGATGCCGACCTCCGATTGGGCCCGCAGCCGGCTGGCGATCGAGAAACCGCCTTCGCCGGGCAGATTAATGTCGAGAATCAGGATATCGACGCCGCGCCGGGCCAACAGGGCATCCAGTTCGCGCGCATCGGCGCAGCCCTCGACCTCGTGGCCGCAGGCGCCCAAATACTCGACCAGATCCCCCCGCAGATGGGCCTCGTCCTCGACAACCGCGATCCGGGCCATCGTTTCCCTTCCCTTTTTCCCGCTTTCTGCAAGTCGGAAGAACAGCATAGCAATCCCGTTGGCCGAGTGACGAGCGCGAAGTGAGCAGCCCAACGTTCCGTCGCGCCGGCTGGCGGGTGGTCATGTGCCAAACGTTCTATCCACGGATGTCATGGCGGGGGACGCGGCCGGTCGGGGCGGGTCTGGACAGGGCGCGGCGGCGGAGTCAGGCTGACGGTTCCGGCCCGGCCGCGAAGGAGGATCGGATGGAAAATCTCGACCTGCGTCTGTCGCTGTCCGGCCCGGCCGGGGCCGGCGGGCGGGAATGGATGGTGACCAACGGGCTGGGCGGCTATGCCTCGGGCCGGCTCGGCGGCGGGGCGGCGCGGCGCCATGACGGGCTGCTGGTGGCGGCGTTGCCGGGTTCGGGCCGCACCATCCTGCTCGACCGGCTCGACGAGACGGTCTGTCCCGAGGGCGGCGCGCCTTTCGCCCTCGATCAGGCCCTGGTCGAGTTGCGGTTCGAACTGGGCCTGCCGGTGTGGCGCTTCGCCCGCGACGGGATCGACCTGGAACGAAGGCTGGTGATGCCGTGGCGGCAGAACACCACCCTGATCGCCTGGCGCCGGCTTGACCGGGGCGAGGCGGCGCTGCGGCTCGAACTGCGGCCATGGCTGCATGGGCGCGGCAATGACGGCCCGGCCGACCGGCCGCTGGAGCCGCCGGCGCTGACGCTACGGCCGGAAGGGCGGATCGAGATCGTCCAGGGCGCCTTCCCGCCGCTGCGGCTGCTGGCGCGGGCGGCCGCGGTCGAACTGGCGCTCGATGGCGGCCGGATCGACACCGCGTTCTATGAAGTCGAGGCGGCGCGCGATTACAGCCGGTTCGGCCCGTTATGGAGCCCCGGCCTGCTGCGCCTGACGCTTGAGGCCGACGGCGCCGAACTGACCGCCTCGGCCGAATCCTGGGGGATGGCGCTGGCCCAGACCGAGGCCGAGGCCGAGACGGCCGAACGCGGCCGGCGCGCGCGCCTGATCGCCCGGGCCGATCCGGCGGCGCGCGATCCGGTCGGGCGGCAATTGGTGCTGGCGGCGGATGCCTTCCTGTTCACTCCGCGCGGCCGCGACGATCTCGACGCCCGGGTGCGGGCCAGCGGAGAAACCCTGGTCAGCGTGATCGCCGGCTATCCCTGGTTCAACGATTGGGGCCGCGACACGATGATCGCGCTGGAGGGGCTGACCCTGGTCACCGGCCGGCCCGAACTGGCCGGCTCGATCCTGCTGACCTTCGCCGCCTACGAACGCGACGGGCTGATCCCCAACAACATCCCCGACGGCGGCAGCGCCGGGGTCTATCGCGCCCTCGACGCCAGCCTGTGGTTCTTCCACGCCCTCGACCGCACCCTGGCCCGGGGCGGCGACCGCACCCTGCTGCCGCGCCTGTTGCCGGTGCTGCGGCGGATCGTCGCCGCCCACCGCGCCGGCATCCCCGGGTTCGGCATCGGCGTCGATCCCGCCGATGGCCTGCTGTGCGGCCGCGATCCCGAACCCGGCCATATGCTGACCTGGATGGATTCGGCCACGCCGCGCCGGGGCAAGCCGGTCGAGATCAACGCGCTGTGGTACAACGCCTTGTGCCTGATGACGGGCTGGCTGGCCGAGGCCGGCGACGGTGCCGGGGCGGCGGCCGTCGGAGTGGAGGCGGCCCAGGTGCGGGACTCGTTCAACCGCCGCTTCTGGAACCCGGCGACCGGCTTCCTGTTCGACCTGCTGGAGGGCGAGGACGGCGACGACCCCGCCTGCCGCCCCAACCAACTCCTGGCCCTGTCCCTCCCCCATCCCGTGCTCGATGCATCGCATTGGCGATCGGTGCTGGACGCGGTGGTGACGCGGCTGTGGACTCCGGTCGGCCTGCGCTCGCTCGACCCCGATTCCCCCGATTACTACCCATCCTATCTCGGCGACCTGCATTGCCGCGACACCGCCTACCATCGCGGCACGGTGTGGCCGTGGCTGCTGGGCCCGCTGGTCGATGCCTGGCTGCGGGTGCATCCGGACGACCCCGCCGGCGCCCGCCGCCTGCTCGGCGCGCTTCCAGGCACCCTGGCCGAGGGCTGCGTCGGTACCCTGGCCGAGGTGTTCGACGGCGCCGCGCCGCATCTGCCCCGGGGCTGCCCGGCCCAGGCCTGGAGCGTGGCCGAGACGCTGCGCGCCTGGGCCCGGACAGGGCATGGGTTCCAAGGGCCCTCGGCCCTTGGCGGGTGCGGGCAGAGCCCGCCTCTTACTTCACCATCCCCTTAAGCTCGTAGAGCAGATCGAGCGCCGCGCGCGGAGTGAGGCCGTCGGGATCGAGCCCGCGCACCCTTTCCTCGACCGCCGACGGCTCCGGCGCGGCGACGGCCGGGCTCCGCGCCGGCCGGGCGGCGAACAGCGGCAGATCGTCGGCCAGGGTCTTGAGCCCGGCCGCCTGATCGGAGCTTTCCAGCAATTCGAGCACCGCCTCGGCGCGGGCGACGGCGGCGGCGGGCAGCCCGGCGAGGCGGGCGACATGGATGCCATAGGAGCGGTCGGCTGCCCCCGCCCCGACCTCATGGAGGAACACCACCTCGTTCTTCCATTCCTTGACCCGCATCATGTGGCAGGCCAGCGCCGGCAGGGTGGCGGTCAGCCGGGTCAGCTCATGGTAATGGGTGGCGAACAGCGCGCGGCAGCGATTGACCTCGTGCAGATGCTCGACCACCGCCCAGGCGATCGACAACCCGTCGAAGGTGGCGGTGCCGCGCCCGATCTCGTCGAGGATCACCAGGGCGCCGGGCCCGGCCTGATTGAGGATCATCGCCGTCTCGACCATCTCGACCATGAAGGTCGAACGGCCGCGCGCCAGATCGTCGGCGGCGCCGACGCGCGAGAACAGCCGGTCGACCACCCCGATCCGCGCCGAATCCGCCGGGACGAACGAGCCGGCCTGGGCCAGCAGGGCGATCAGGGCGTTCTGGCGCAGGAAGGTGCTCTTGCCGGCCATGTTGGGGCCGGTGATCAGCCACAGCCGGGCCTGCTCCGACAGGTCGCAATCATTGGCGACGAACGGGCCGGCATGGTCGGCCTCCAGCGCGGCCTCGACCACCGGGTGGCGGCCACCCTTGATCTCGAAGGCGCGGCCGGATTCGACCTGGGGCCGGTTCCAGCGGCGCAGCGCGGCCAGTTCGGCCAAAGCGCAGGCGACGTCAAGCTCGGCCAAAGCGACGGCGGCGGCGGCGATCCCGGCCGCCCGCGCCGTCACCTCGCCGACCAGATCGTCGAACAGGGTCAGCTCGATCGCCAGCGCCCGCTCGGCCGCGCCGGTGATCCGCGCCGCCAGCTCGATCAGTTCGGCGGTGGTGTAGCGGGCGCTCTGGGCCATGGTCTGGCGGTGGATGAAGCGCTGGTCGAGCTTGTCGGCCTGCTTGCCCGGCACCTCGATGTGGTGGCCGATGATATTGTTGTGGCGGATCTTCAGCGTGGTGACGCCGGTGGCCTCGATATAGCGGCGTTCGAGCTGCATCAGCAGGGTGTGGCTCTCGGTCCGGAGCGCCTTGGTCTCGTCGAGGGCGGCGTGATAGCCCTCGGCGATGAAGCCGCCGTCGCGGGCCAGCAGCGGCGGCTCGGGGGCCAGGGCCCGGCTCAGCCGGTCGACCAGGGCGCTGTGTTCGCCGAGGCCGCGCAGGGTGGCGGCCAGCGCCACCGGCAGCGCTCCGCCCCCGGCGGCGCCGCGCAGGCGCGGCACGGTGGCCAGCCCGTCGCGGATCGCGGCGAGATCGCGCGGCCCGCCCCGGCCGAGCGACAGGCGCGACAAGGCGCGCTCGATGTCGGGGGCGCTCTTCAAAGTGTCGCGCCATTGCCGGCGCAGGCCCTCGTCCTCGACCAGGAACGCGACCGCGTCGAGCCGGTCGGCGATGGCGGCCGGATCGGTCAGCGGCGCCGCCAGCCGGGCCGCCAGCAGGCGGGCGCCGGGGCCGCTGACGGTGCGGTCGATGGTGTCGAGCAGCGAGCCGCGCCGCTCGCCGGCCAGGGTCTGGGTCAGTTCGAGATTGCGGCGGGTGGCGGCGTCGATCTCCATCACCGCGCCGTCGGCGAGGCGGCGGGGCGGAGCGAGGCGGGGCAGCCGGCCCTTCTGGGTCAGCTCGACATACTCGACCAGCGCCCCGGCGGCGGCCAGTTCGCCGCGCGAAAAGGCGCCGAAGCCGTCGAGCGCGCCGACGCCGTACAGCTCTTCCAGCCGGCGGCGGGCATTGCCGG
>JBDLVO010000471.1:0-7438 GCA_039804805.1 Pseudomonadota bacterium | reverse complement strand
ATTGGCCGCGTTGGAATAGCCGGCCAGGAAGGCCGCCTCCTTGACCGAGACCCCCTCGCGCTCCAGGGCGACGCGGGCGCGGTGCAGGGTGCGGTGCCGGAGATACTCGGCCGCGCTCATGCCGTGGACCTCCTGAAACAGGCGTTGCAGCGTGCTGACGCTGACCCCGGCGAGCCGGGCCAGCTCGGCCAGTGACACCGCGCCGGGCGCCGAGCCGGCCAGCAGATCCTCCACCACCCCCAGCCGCCGCAGCGTGCGCGCGTCCAGCCGGCGGACCGGCCGCTGGGACGGGGTGCCGGTCAACAGGCTGAAGACCTGGGCCAGCAGATCCAGCACCCGGCTTTCCAGTTGGAGATGGTAGATCGCCCCGCTTTCCGGCGACAGGCCGAGGATCGCCTCGCCCAGGGCGGCCATTTCCCGGCTGGGAATCCAGGCGCGTTGCGCCAGATGGCGGCGGGCGAACCGCTCGATCTCGTCCCAGCCGCCGCCCAGCGCGGCGGCGGCGGATTCCTCCAGCCATTCGGGCGAGATGGTGACGCTGACCTTGCGGACATGCGTCCCCGCCAGCCCGCGCCGCTCCAGCCGTTCCGGCCGGGTCCGCGCCGTCACCAGCGCCCTCGGCTCGACCAACGGGGCGAATCCGTCGCCCTGGCCGGGAAACAGGGGACGATCGCCCAGCCGGGCATTGATCGTCCCCCGCAGAAACAATTGCACCGACAGACCCGGCTTCAGCTCCAGCCCCGTCACCATGTCGCACAGATCGACCGCGTCGGTGTAATGCACCTGGAGACCGGGGCGGCAGTGATGGACGCCATAGGCGCCACGAATCACCGCCCCCTCCTGCCCGCACGGCACCGTCGCCCGGAAATTGTCGCCGAAATGCCGCGACGAGCGGGAAATCGACTCAAGGCTCTGCACCGGATCCTGCGGGGAAGCGCAGATCTCCGCCGGCCCGCCGCCGTCTCCTGGATGATGCATGGCCCTCACTCTCCCCGACCAAAACGACATCCATGACCGCCCGGAAAAGTCTTTTGCGTGTTTCGCAGAGGTGGCGGGGATATCGCGGGACCGTCCCGTTCGGGTATGAACATAGCCAGGATGATAATGATTTTCACCCTCATTTGCATGAGGCGGGCTGGACCGCTCGACGGCTCCACCCCATCCGCCAGGGAGAGTGCCGCAGGATGTCCGACCGTCGCGTTCGCAGAAGATGCCGTCCCTTTCCCGTCGCCCTTGTCGCCCTGGTGCTGGCCAGTGGCGGTGGAACCGAGAGCGCGGCAGCCGATCCGTCAACGGCGGAGGCGGGAACCGACACGACGACCGCCACCGAGGGCCGCAAGAGCGAGGATGGCAAGCAAGCATTGGCCCTGCCCGCCTTGACCGTCACCGGATCGGTCTATCAGACCGAAAGCTCGGAAAGCTATGCCTCCGACACCGTCAGCGTGGGCGACAAAGATGCCCGGCCGCCGCGCGAGGTGCCCCAATCCACCACGGTGCTGACCCGCGCCTACCTTGAGGACCGCAACGCCCGCTCGCTCGACACCATCCTGCGCGAAACGCCCGGCATCGTCGTGCTGACCAACGACAATGGCCGCTCCAGCCTCTATTCGCGCGGGTTCGAGTTCGACAAGCTCTATCTCAACGGCCTGCCGGCGCCGCTGTCGAGCATCTACGGCACCCAGCCGGACATGTCGATCGTCGATCACGTCGAGATCCTGAAGGGACCGTCCGGCCTGTTCTCCGGGGCGGGCGAGCCGGCCGGCACGGTCAACATGCGCCTCAAACAGCCGACCCGGCAGGCGCGCGGCTCGCTGTCCGTCACCGGCGACACCTGGGACGGGCTGCGCACCGAAGGCGACGTGTCCGGCCCGTTCAACGCCTCGGGCAGCCTGCGCGGCCGGCTGGTGCTGGCCGACGACGAACAGCAGACCTGGGTGCGCCACAACGACAACACCATGCGCCAGGCTTTCGGTTCGTTTCAGGCCGATCTCGACGACCTGACCACCGCCAGCCTGACCCTCAGCCACATGCAGCGCGACATCGCCCCCTTCAACGGCCTGCCCACCGACGCCCAGGGCAATCTGCTCGACCTCGACCGCGCCACCACCACCGCCGCCAACTGGAACGACTTCAACAACGTCGCCAGCGACTATATCGGCGAACTGGAACGCCGCTTCTCCCATGGCGGCCATGCCAAGCTGTCGGCCCGCTTCTCCGACCGCTGGGTTGATTTTCTCTACGCCTATTCCGGCTCCGCCGCCGCCAGCAACGGCAACGTCAGCTCGGTGGGGTGGCTGGCGCGCAAGCTGCACGAACAGTCGCTGGCGCTCGACGCCAATCTCAGCCAGCCGATCACCCTGTTCGGCCAGGAACACAACGTGCTGGTCGGCGCCGATTACCAGCATGTCACCGACACCCTGGCCTCGGGCAGCGGCCGGATCACCATGACCAACAACATCTATAACTGGAACACCAACATCAGTCGGCCGAAAGTGACCTATTCCAGCAAGACCGAGACCAGCAGCGACCAATACGGCATCTATGGTCAGGTGCGGGTCAAGCCGATCGACTGGGCGACCCTGATCGGGGGTGGCCGTTTCACCTGGTATGAAACCGACACCCAGAACCTGATCACCCGGCAGAAGAGCGCGTCGAACAGCCAGCAGGGCGAGTTCACCCCCTATGCCGGCGCCATCGTCGATCTCAGCAACACTCTGTCGGCCTATGCCAGCTACACCGCGATCTTCCAGCCGCAATCCCAGGTGGATTCCAGCGGCAAGGCGCTCGATCCGCGCCAGGGCGGACAATACGAGGCCGGACTGAAGGGCAGTTTCCTCGCCGATCGGCTGAACGCCTCGGCCGCGCTGTTCCGCATCAACGACAAGAACCGCGCCGTCGCCGACACCAGCGGCAATTATTCCGCCTCGGAGGAGGTGCTGGCCCAGGGCGCCGAGTTCGAGACCAGCGGCGAGGTGCTGCCCGGCTGGAAGGTGCTGACCGGCTACACCTACACCCTCAGCGAATATGTCCACGGCCTCAATCCGGGCAGCACCTTCAGTTCGGTGACGCCGAAACACATGCTGCATGTCTGGAACACCTACCGCTTCCAGGAGGGGCCGCTCCGCGACCTGACCGTCGGCGGCGGGGTGAAGACCTTCAGCAGCTTTTCCAACACCAGCAACAACATCCGCATCACCGCTCCCGGCTATACCGTGTTCGACCTGATGGCCAGCTATGACATCAACGATGTCTACACGGCGACATTGACGGTCAAGAACCTGTTCGACGAGAAATATTATGAACGGGTCGGCGGAACCACCGTGTTCAACTTCTATGGCGAGCCGCGCAGCGCGATGCTGGCCGTCAAAGCCTCGTTCTAGCCTCTTGCCGAAAGCCCCCCCCATGCCCCGGACCCGCTCCACCCCGGCCGGCCCCGCCTCGCCCGCCTTGGTGCCGCTACTGATCGCCCTGTCCACCCTCACCCCGGTCGCCCTCAATCTGACGGTGCCGTCGCTGCCGGCCATCGCCGCCGATCTCAACGCCCCCTATCGGCTGATCCAGCTATCGGTGACGGTGTTTCTGGTGTCGGTCGCGCTGGCGCAACTGGCGCTCGGGCCGTTGTCCGACCGTTATGGCCGCCGCCCGATCCTGCTGGCCGGAATCGGGCTGTTCGTCCTCGGCAGCCTCGGTTCCGCCCTGGCCGGCGGCGTGGAAAGCCTGCTGGCGGCGCGGATCATTCAGGCCGCCGGCGGCTGTGCCGGCATGGTGCTGGCGCGGGCGATCATCCAGGACCAATACGGCCGCGATCACGGCGCGGCGGTCCTCGGCTCCATCACGATGGCGGTGGCGGTGGCGCCGATGCTGGCTCCGCCGCTCGGCGGCTATCTCGAACTGTGGGTGGGCTGGCGCGCCGGCTTCCTCGGCCTGGCCCTGCTCGGCGGCCTGATCCTGGCCTGGACGGCGTTCGGTCTGGCGGAGACCGGCCGCCGGGGCGGCGGCGGCGAGATCCGGCGTGATCTCCTCCCGCTGATCCGACTCGGCGCCTTCTGGCGGTACAGCCTGGTGGTGGCGCTGTCGAATGGGGTGTTTTTTGCCTTCCTGGGCGCCGCCCCCCTGGTGGCCGCCACCAGCTTCGGCATGAGCCCGCAGGCCTATGGCAGCAGCTTCATGCTGGTGGCCGGCGGCTTCATCATGGGCAATTTCGTCTCCGCCCGGCGCAGCCGGCGGGTCGGCCCGTTGCGGATGATCCGGATCGGCGTTGCCCTGGCGTTGCTGGCGGCGGGGCTGATCGTGCTGGGCGCCGTCACCACCGGCCTGTCGCCACTCTGGCTGTTCGGCCCGATGATCCTGTCGGCGATCGCCAACGGCCTGATCACCCCGAACGGGCTCGCCGCCGCGATCAGCCTGCGGCCCGATATCGCCGGAACCACCGCCGGTCTGGCCGGGGCGATCCAGATGGGGGTGGGGGCCGCCGCCTCGGCCGGCGCCGGCTTCCTGATCGATGGCGGGACCGGCGCGGCGCGGGGCGAGGCCCTGGCCTGGCTGATGCTGGGGCTGGCCGGACTGGCCGCAATGCTGGGGATGTGGCGCGACGCCGCGGCCCCGGCCCCTGTCCAACCGGAACAGGCGTGAGGGCGCGGCGATGAGACAGCTCCCCCGGATGACCCGCCGCGCCCTCCTGGCCCTGCTGCCCGCGCTGCTGCTGGCCACCCTGGCGGCACCGGCCCGGGCCGGGATCACCGTCACCGACCTGACCGGACACCGCATCCAGTTGGAACAGCCGGCCCGCCGGCTGCTGATCAGCGACGGGCGTTTCCTGCTGGCGCTGTCGCTGCTGCACCCCCGGCCGGTCAGCCTGCTGGCGGCCTGGCCGCGCGACATCCACCGGATCGGCCCGGACGTCTATGCGCAGTTGCAGGCGGCCGAGCCGGCGCTGGCGACGCTGCCGGCGGTGGCGGAAAGCGAGAAGGTGCAGTCGGTCGAGCAGATTCTCGCCACCCGGCCGGATCTGGCGGTGTTCCCGCTGGGGGCCAACCTGCCCCCCGAGCAGCGGGCGGCGATCGAGGCGGCGGGGATTCCGGTGCTGACCATCGATTTCTTCACCCATCCGCTGGCCAACGTCAATCCGAGCCTGCGCCTGCTGGGACAGGTGATCGGAGCCGATGATCAGGCCGAACGGCTGATCGCCTTCCGCGAAGCCCACCTCAAGCGGATCTCCGACGCGGTGGCGGGGCTGCCCGCCTCGGCCCGTCCCAAGGTGTTCCTGGAGCCCCATGCCGGAATGACCGAGGAATGCTGCCCGTCGCCCGGCAACGGCAATATCGGCGAGTACATCGAATTCGTCGGCGGACGCAATATCGGTCGCGCCGCCATTCCCACCGCCACCGGCCGGCTCAGCCTGGAATACATCCTGACCCAGGCGCCCGAGGTCTACATCGCCACCGGCGGTCCGCACATGGCCCGCCGCCAGGGGGTGGTGCTGGGGCCGGGCTTCACGGCCGAACAGGCCCGCGCCTCGCTGGCCCGGATCCTCACCCGCCCCGGCTTCGCCGACCTGCCGGCGGTCCGGCACGGGCGGGTTCACGCCCTGGCGCATCAGATGCTGAACTCGCCCCTGGATATTCTGGCGCTCGAAGAACTGGCGAAGGCCATTCATCCGGATCTGTTCGAATCGATCAATCTCGATCAGACGAAGCAGACCATCGAGGCCGATTTCTCGACCACAAAAATCAATGGACTTTTCTGGATCGACCCTCCCATCGGCGGCATGTGACGCCGCCAGGAAGCATCATGAATTTTTTCAGCCCTCTGGACCCTCGGATCCATCCGCTCGGTTCGGCCGGGAAAGCCACGCTGGGCGAGACCCGTCCGCCCGAGCCGTTCGTGCTGCTGTCGTCCGCGGAAACCATCATCGCCCACGCACGGACGGCGGACCAGCCTCTCGGCCGCGCTCGGCCAGGACATCGGCCAGCGGGTGGCGGCGGGGTTCGCCCGCCCTGGCCCGACAGATGATCCCGCGCCGACGCGGCAGCCTGGTCACGGTCAGTTCCCATGCCGGCGGAATCCCCCGGCATGGGATGGCCGCCTATGCCGCCTCGAAGGCGGCGGCGACGATGTTCACCCGCTGCCTCGGACTGGAACTGGCGGAATACGGCATCCGCTGCAACGTGGTGGCGCCGGGATCGACCCTGACCCCGATGCAGACCGGTCTGTGGCGCGACGCCAGCGGGGAGCAGGCGGTGATCCGTGGCTCGCTGGAGACCTTCAAGGCCGGCATCCTCCTGCGCAAACTGGCCAGGCCGGACAGATCACCATGACCGATCTCTATGTCGATGGCGGCGCCACCCTGCGGGCCTGACCCCGGCGCGGTCCCCCAAAAGATTGGGCTGCCGCCCAAACCGGGCCGGGCGACAGCCCGCCATCCGGGAAGGGATTTTGCGACTGATAATCATTGACTCAATTGTGCCCGTCCGCCTTTCTTATACCGGCCGCCCCTTGAAATGATCCGGTTCAGCGGCCGGCCAGCCCGCGCGGCGTCTGAGCGTCACCGTCTCGGCCTGAACGGACCCAGCGGGTCAGGTTCATTGGCCGGTCGGGATAACCCGGCCCGTCGTGGCGATGAACACAAGGAGATTGAGGTGCAGCAGGTATCATCCGCGGTGGATCTCGGCCAGTACCGGTCCGTTCTGCTCCGCCGCAGCCTGATCGTCGCCGGTCTGGTGGTCGCCATGGTCGCGGCGTTCCTGCTCGACATCGCCACCGGCCCCTCGGCGCTGAGCTGGGGCGACATCATCGGCGGGCTGCTGGCGCCGGAGCGTCTGTCCTCGGTGGCGCGGGTGATCCTGTGGGAGGTGCGTCTGCCGCAAGCGGTGATGGCGCTGCTGGTCGGAGCGGCGCTGTCGCTGGCCGGCACCGAGATGCAGACCATCCTCAACAACCCCCTGGCCAGCCCGTTTACCCTGGGCGTCTCCTCGGCCGCCTCGTTCGGCGCGGCGCTGGCGATCGTTCTCGGGCTGGCGGTGCCGGGGGCCGGCGGCAATTGGGCGGTATCGGCCAACGCCTTCCTGTTCGCCTTCGGCTCGGTGCTGATCCTCCAGGCGCTGGCGCGGTCGCGGGGGGCCGGGGTGGAAACCCTGACCCTGTTCGGCATCGCCCTGGTGTTCACCTTCAACGCCCTGGTCGCCCTGCTACAATTCGTCGCCAGCCAGGAAGCGTTGCAACAACTGGTGTTCTGGAGCATGGGCAGCCTTGGCCGGGCCTCCTGGAACAAGGCCGGCGTTCTCGCGCTGGTGCTGGCGGTGGCGGCGCCGTTCTCGCTCCGCGCCGCCTGGCCGATGACCGCGCTGCGGCTGGGCGAGGACCGGGCGCGCGGCTTCGGGGTCCAGGTGGGGCGTCTGCGCTTCTTCTCCCTGCTGCGGGCCAGCATGCTGGCGGCGAC
>JBDLVO010000470.1:0-4751 GCA_039804805.1 Pseudomonadota bacterium | reverse complement strand
TTTCCCGTGAAACCGCCCAACACCGCCCAAGTCATTGATTTTTAAGGAAAGAGTCCCGCGGTCCGCCCCGGCCGCGGGTTGAGCGCCTTAAGCAAATAATCTTTTGGAAACAACGAAATGCGCCGCATCACTCCCGCAGCGTCGCGGCGCGCGGATTCGTGGTCAGGGGTTGACGGTGTCCTTCAATCCCTTGCCGGCGGTGAACTTGACCGCCTTGGCGGCGGCGATGGCGATGGTCTCGCCGGTGCGGGGATTGCGGCCCTCCTTGGCGGCGCGCTGGCTGACCGAGAAGGTGCCGAAGCCGACCATGCGGACCTCTTCGCCCTGCTTGAGAGCATCGGTGATGGCGTCGAACAGCGCCGCGACGGCGGTTTCGGCGTTGGCCTTGGACAGGCCGCTCAGTTCGGCGACCTTGTTCACCAGTTCCTGTTTGTTCATGAGCCCCCTCTATCGAGATCGATGAGAACCGAACCGGTCCGGCCGCCAGGACGTGCATCGACCGGCCGGGACCGCCCGCCTTGGGAACGGCGACGGCAGTCACTCTGGCTATTTTTTCATCGCAAGACAACAGGCTGTGGCGCGTTGTTGAGGTTTTTCCCCCGGAAAAAACAAGCGGAGGCGGCGGGGGATCGGGTCAAGGCCTCAGGCGGGGGGCGGCAGGCGGCGCAGCGCCAGCGCCAGCGCGGCGGCGGTCAGGATCACCCCGGCCAGCAGCGGCGCCACCGCGCTCCAGCCCCAGGCGGTGGCGACGGTGCCGACCAGTATCGGCCCCAGCACCTGGCCGATGGTGCTGCCCTGCATCAGCAGGCCAAGCGCCACCGGCACCAGCCGGGGGGTGGGGGCGTGGGCGGCGGCGGCGGCGAACAGGCAGGCGGGCAGCAGGCCGCCGACGGCGGAGAACAGCAGCGCCAGGGCGTAGGCGAGCGGGGCCGGGGTGGCGGGCAGATAGATCAGGCTGGCGGTGGCGGCGATGGTCAGGGCGCCGGCCAGGATCGGCCGCCATGCCGGCACGCCGCGCCGCAGCAGCGGGCTGGCGGCAAGGTTGCCGACCATGTTGGCGGCGGCGACCAGGGCGGTCAGCAGGCCGGCGGCGCCGGGGGAGATCGCCATCCGCTCGATCAGCAGGGTGGGCAGGAAGCCGGTCAGGCCGATGTAGCAGACGCTGTAGCACAAGAACAGCGGCGCCAGCAGACGCGGCCCCGGCGCGGCCAGGGTGTGGGCGAGGTCGTGCAGCAGCCGGGCCGGGGTGGCGGCGGCGGCGAGGCCGGCGGGGGCGGGGGCGGCCGGCAGGCGGCGCCAGGCCAGCAGCGCGGCCAGGGTCAGCAGGGCGGCCATCGCCAGCCACAATCCGCGCCAGCCGATCGCCGGCAGCAGCGGCGCCGCCAGCATCGCCACCGCCATCCCGAACGGCATGAAGCAGCCCCACAGGCCGAAGGCCAGCGGCCGGTCGTGCGGATGGGTGGCGAGGGTGACCAGGGCCGGGGCGGCGATGATCACCAGCATGAAGCCGAAGCCCTCGATCACCCGGCTGGCCAGCAGCGCGGCGGCGCCGGGGGCGAGGCCGCCGCCCAGGCTGGCGGCGGCGATCAGCAGCAGCGCGGCCGGCAGCACCCGGCGCGGGCCGAGCCGGGTGACCAGACCGCCGAGCAGTGCCCCGGTCAGGGCGCCGGTCAGCGGCAGCAGCGACAGGATCCAGGCCGCCTGGGACAGGTCGAGGCCGAGTTCGGCGCGGATCTGGGGCAGGGCGATCGGCGCCTTGCCGACCTGGAAGGCGCCGACCACGCCGGCGCCGACCGCCAGCAGCACGCCGGGCCAGTCGGTGCGGGAAACCTGGGAGGTCATCGGGGGAACTCGCGGAAAAGAGCGGGGCGCGCGCCGACACGCCGGTCCGGGCGCGGGCGGGGGCGCCGCCGGAGAGGGGGGAAGGTCAGTCGCGGCCGGGCGGGGATGGGGGCAGCAGGCTGGCCCAGGCCGAGGCCCAGGGCCGGGTCGCCGCCTGGGCCAGGCCCAGCCAGGATTGCGCCGCCGCCTGCCCCAGCGCGGCCCAGGCGGCGAAGGGCGAGGCCAGCAGGGCCGGCGGCAGGGCGAGGTGGAGATAGAGGTGGTCGAGCCCGGCCTCGGGATCCGGCCGATGCAGGATTTCGAGCTTGAGGTCGGGCAGGTCGGCGACCAGACGGGTGGGTTGGCTCATGGCGGCAAGCTCCGGTCGGGACGGGCGCTCCCCGGCGGCCGGGGCGCGGGTCGAGGTGACGCGAGGGCGGCGGCGGCGCCGCCGCCCGTTTCCGTTACGGGGCGTAGTCGTAGCCGCCGTTCTTCCACTGATACATCACATAGCCCGCCGCGGCGACGTCGCCCTTGGCGTCGAAGCCGATCTTGCCGAGCACGGTGTCGAACTGGCCGGATTTCAGCACCGCCGCGACCTTGACCGGGTCGATGGTGCCGGCCTTCTCGACCGCCTGGGCCCAGGCCTGGATCGCGCCGTAGGTATAGAGGGTGTAGGCCTCGGGCTCGTAATTCTGGGCGCGGAAATACTTCACCAGCTCGGCGTTGGCCGGGTCCTTGCGCGGGTCGGGGCTGAAGGTCATCAGCGTGCCGGTGCCGGCCGGGCCGGTGATCGCCCAGAATTCGCCGGTCACCAGCGAATCGCCGCCCATCAGCACCGTCTTCAGTCCCTGGTCGCGCATCTGGCGCACGATCAGCCCGGCCTCGGCGTGGTAGCCGCCGAGGAACAGCGCCGCGACCTTTTCCGATTTCAGCCGGGTGACCAAAGCGGAGAAGTCGCGGTCACCGGTGGTGATCGCCTCGTACAGCACTTCCTTGACCCCGAGCCGGTGCAACTCGTCGCGGGTGCGGTCGGCCAGCCCCTTGCCGTAGGCGGAGCGGTCGTGGATGACCGCCACCGGCTGGCCCTTGAACACCCGGGCGATGTATTCGGCGGCGACCTTGCCCTGCTGGTCGTCGCGGCCGCAGACGCGGAACAGGCCGGGCAGGCCGCGTTCGGTATAGACCGGGCTGGTGGTGCCGGGGGAAATCTCAAGGGTGCCGGTCTCGGCATAGACCTCGGAGGCGGGGATCGACGAGGCGGAACAGAAATGGCCGATCACCGCCGCCACCTTCTTGCCGGCCAGTTCGTTGGCCACCGCCACCGCCTGTTTCGGCTCGCAGGAATCGTCGCCGTAGGTGAGGACGATCTTTTGCCCCAGCACCCCGCCGCGGGCGTTGATGTCGGCCACCGCCTTGCGCGCGCCATGGTCGAATTGTTCGCCGAAGGTCGCCTTGGGTCCGGTCATCGGCCCGGCGAGGCCGAGCAGGATGTCCGCCCGTGCCGGCGCCGCCGCCAGCAGGGCCGCCAGCCCGGCCGCCACCGCCATCTTCCTTCCACCCAGCATCCCGCCCTCCTTGCGCGCATCGAAGCCAATCCGCCTCAGTTTAGCAGCGGACCCCGGCGGCGCCAGCGCGGATTCGGCTCGGGCCGGGCCGATCCGGCGGCGGGGCGGGCGGCGGGCCGGATTCAGCCTGCCGTTGTAGCGTGCTTCCCTCGCCGGTCGAAACAGGCTAGACTATACTTAAGTCGCTCACGTAAGACTTTCTACCTAGTTCCGACCTAGCGGCGGAGACCAGGATGTCGGTACGGGAAAGCTCGATTGCCTCGCGTCTGACCATCGGTTTCTCCCTGGTGCTGGCCCTGGCGGTGGCGGTCAGCATCCTGGCGGTGGTGCGGGCCCAGCAACTGTCCGAGGTCACCTCGCGGCTTTACGACCATCCGTTCGTGGTCAGCCGCGAGGTGCTGCTGATGCGGGTGACCTTCACCACCATGACGCGCGAGTTGGCCGATCTGGCCGAGGGGCGGTCGCCGGAGCCGCAACAGCAGGCGCAGATGCTGCGGATCGCCCAGGGCGACGGCGAGTTGATCACCCGGCTGGCGCGGATCCACGAGCGCTATCTCGGCCCGCGCGAGGATGTCGATCGGATCGAGCAGGCGCTGACCCAGTGGCGGGCGGTGCGCGACGACGTGGTCGAACTGGCGCGCGACCGCCGCTTCGACGAGGCCCGGCCGCGCAACGAGACCCTTGGGCGCGAGATGGCCGAGCGGGTCGACGGGGCGCTGGGGACGGTGACCGATTTCGCCCTGCGCCGGGCCGCCGCGTTCCTGGCCGAGGCGCACGAGCGCCAGAACCAACTCCAAACCGAACTGTCGCTGGCGACGCTGGCGCTGCTGGGGATCGGGGCGCTGGCGGCGGCGGTGATCGTGCGCGGCATCGTCCGGCCGCTACGCGCCCTGCGCGGGGCGATGCTGCACCTGGCCGGCGGCCAGCTCGATACCCCGCTGCCGTCGGGACGGGTGGCGCGCGAGATCGCCGCGATGACCGAGGGGCTGGCGGTGTTCAAGGCCACCGCCCGCCGTCTCGCCGACCAGGGTTGGATCCGCAACGAGATCGGCCGGCTGACGATGGCGCTGCAACGGGCCGAGACGCCGCAGGCCTTCGCCGCCGCGCTGATCACCGGGCTGGCCCCGCAGGTCGGGGCGACGTGCGGGCTGGTTCATCTGCGCAACGGCGAGCCGGGGCGGCTGCGGCCGCAGGCCGGCTATGGTTGCGGCGACGACCCGGCGGCGCTGGCGGCGGCCGGGGCGCCTGGGCGCGGGCTGGTGGCGCAATGCGCCGCCCAGCAGACTCCGTTGCTGCTGGAGGATCTGCCCGACGGCTATGTCGCCGCCGGATCGGGTCTGGGAGCGGCGCCGCCCCGGGTGC
>JBDLVO010000469.1:0-17568 GCA_039804805.1 Pseudomonadota bacterium | reverse complement strand
GACCCAGAGCCTCGACGGGCATGAGACGATGCATCTGTCGGCGGCGAAGCTGCCGTTCCTCGGCCCGCTGCACGACATCCTGTCGGCGGCGATGCAGGGCGACTGGCAGCCGCTGGAGCGGGCCTTCACCGTCACCCGCGTGCCGCACGGCGCCACCAGCACGATCCGGCTGGTGCCGCGCGCCGACGCGCCGGTCGGCGGCCTGCCGGTGGCGCGGATCGAGGCCGAGGTTGGCCGCTTCGTCGAAAGCGTCACCATTTCCCGTCCCGGCGGCGACAGCGACCGGCTGGTGTTCACCGCGCAGCGGATCGAGCCCGGTCCGCCGCCGGACGAGGACCGGCAGGCGCTCGACCGCGCCAACCGGCGATGAGCCGGCTGCGTCTCGTCGCGGCGCTGGGCTGGCTCGGGCTGGTGCTGGCCGCCGCCGGCTGGCTGGGCTGGCACGGGGTGACGCTGGCGACCGACCTGACCGCGCTGTTGCCGGCCGGGCAGGCGGATCCGGCGCTGGCCGCCGCCACCGCGCGGATCAATCAGGATCTGGCCGGGCGGGTGGTGCTGCTGGTCGGCGCCAACGCGCCCGAGCGTGCCCGCGCCGCCGCCGCCCGGCTGCGCGACGGGCTGGCGGCCGACGGCGCGTTTATCCCCGGCCGCGACGTGCCCGATGCCGAGGCGCTGCGCCGGCTGGCCGCCACCTGTTTTCCCCATCGCGCCGGGCTGCTGGCCGAGGCCGACCGCCGCCGCCTTGCCGCCGGCCAGGGCGACGCGCTGGTCGAGCGTGCCCTGGCCCAAGTGTTCGGGGTGGGCGGTCTGGCCGATGCCCGCCTGCTGGTCCAGGATCCGTTCCTGCTGTTTCCCGCCTTCCTGTCGTCGCTGCCGCTGCCGGCCAGCCGGCTCGCCGTTGAGGAGGGCTGGCCGACATTGCATGAAAACGGCATGACCTGGGTGCTGCTGAGCGGGCGGGTCGGCGGCAACCCCCAGGCGATGGCGGATCAGCGCCGCTTCGTCGCCGCCACCGGGACGGCGGCCGACGCGGCGCGGGCCGAGTTTCCCGAATTGCGGCTGCTGCGGCTCGGCGCGGTGTTCTATGCCGACGCCGCCGGCCGTCAGGGGATGGACGAAGGCAGTCTGATCGGCCTGCTGTCCGGGCTGGGCACGATCCTGCTGCTGGCGGCGGTGTTTCGCCGCGCC
This sequence comes from Pseudomonadota bacterium, assembly GCA_039804805.1. Classification (GTDB taxonomy): domain Bacteria; phylum Pseudomonadota; class Alphaproteobacteria; order Rhodospirillales; family Magnetospirillaceae; genus Phaeospirillum. The sequence continues at coordinate 16,380 of JBDLVO010000469.1, read as the reverse complement.
GGCCCGGTGCTGCTCAGCCTGGGCGCGGTGGCGGCGGCGATGGCGGTGGCGGTGGCGGCGACGGTGGCGGCGTTCGGCGCGATCCATGTCGCCGCGCTGGCTTTCGGCGGCAGCCTGATCGGGGTCGGGGTCGATTACGCCCTGATCTATTTCGCCCAGATCTTCGCCGGACCCTGCACCCCGCGCCAGCGGCTGGCCCGGGTGTGGGTCGGCGCACTGCTCGGGCTGCTGACCAGCCTGATCGGCTATGCCGCGCTGGCGCTGGCGCCGCTGCCGGGGCTGCGGCAGGTGGCCTTGTTTTCCGCCGTCGGTCTGGTCGCCGCCTTCCTGGCGATGGCGCTGTGGTTCCCGTTGCTCGACCGCAGCCCGGCCCGGAAGCTGCCGGCGGTGCTGGCCCGTCCCTGCCGCGCGCTGTGGCGGCTGGGCGCCGATCCGGGCCAACGGCGTCTGCGCCGGGTGATCCTGGCCGTGCTGCTGCTGGCGGCCGGGCTGGGGGCGGCGCGGCTGGAATGCGACGACGACATCCGCCGCCAGCAGGCGCTCGACCCCACCCTCAAGGCGGAACAGGCCGAACTGGTCCGGCTGACCGGGCTGTCGCTCGGCGGGCAGGCGCTGGTGGTGGCCGCCGCCGACACCGAAACCGCGTTGCGGCGCGAGGAAGCGCTGGCCGAACGCCTCGCCCCGTTGCGGGAGGCCGGCCAACTCGGCGGCTGGCACGGCCCGGCCGGCTTCGTGCCCTCGGCGGCACGGCAGGCCGACACCGCCGCCCTGCTCGACCGGGCGCTTTACGCCCCCCATCTCGCCGCCTACCGCGCCACCATCGGCCTGCCCGACCTGCCCGACCTGCCCGACCTGCCCTCCGTGCCGCCGGCCCCGCCGCTGACGCCGGAGGCGGTGCGGGCGACCGGGGCGATTCCGCTGCTCGACCTGCTGATGATCGCTCCCGGGCTGCATCTGGTGCTGCTCGACCCGCCGTTCGATCCATTGGCGCTGCGCCGTGTCCTCGACGGCCTCGACGGGGTGCGGCTGCTCGATCCCACCGCCGATCTGTCGGTTCTGCTCGCCACCTATCGCGACCGCGCGGTCGGCTTGCTGGCGCTGTCGGCGCTGCTGATGGTGCCGTTGCTGGCGCTGCGCTATCGCTGGCGCGGCGCGCTGCGGGTGTTGGCCCCGCCGGTGCTGGCGGTGGTGCTGACCCCGCCGCTGCTGGCGCTGGCCGGGGTGCCGTTCAGCTTCTTCGCGGCGATGGCGCTGGTGTTGACCCTGGCGGTCGGGGTCGATTACAGCGTGTTCTGCGCCGAGGCCGGTCCCGCTGGCGACGACGCGACCCAGCTCGCCACCCTGCTTGCCGCGCTGACCACCCAACTCTCGTTCGGCCTGCTGGTGTTCAGCGCCGTCGCCGGCCTGCGCGGCTTCGGCGCGACCATGCTGCTCGGTCTCGCCTTGGCCGTGCTCGCCGCCCCTGCCGCCGCCGTCGCCCGGAGATCGCCACGATGAGGGAAACAAAGACGCGGGCTCTGCCCGCACCCGCCAGGAGCCAGCGGCTCCTGGACCTGCTTCGATTGACGGGATCCAAGGGCCCTCCGGCCCTTGGCGGGCGCGGGCGGAGCCCGCTTTGGGTTTTGCTGGCGCTGCTGCTGTCGGCCTGTGCCGAGGCGCCGCCGCCGCCGGTGGTGGCGACGGTGGCGCCCGGGGTCACCCTGGCCCTGGCCGCCGCCGGCCGGGGCGAGCCGGTCGAGGTGGTGCAACTGGTCGCCGCCGATCATGGCGACGATACTTTCCTGTTGGAGGCCCGGCTGTCGGCCGGGCCGGGGCGGCTGCTGCTGGTCGGCACCGATCCGATGGGGCGGCGGGCGATGCGGCTCGACTGGCATGACGGCCGGCTGGAGATCGAGCGGGCGCCCTGGGTACCGGAGGATCTGCCGCCGGCCAACGTGCTGGCCGATCTGATGCTGCTGTTCTGGCCGGCCGAATTGGTGCGCGATGCCCTCGCCGGGGCCGAACTGATCGAGGACGGCGACACCCGCCTCCTGCGCCGCGACGGTCAGGATCTGGTGGTGGTGCGGCGCGGTCCCGATCCGTGGGAGGGCGAGGCCAGCCTCGATCATCGCCTCTGGCACTACCACCTCAGCGTCCAGTCGCACCGGGTCGCGCCATGACCGCGCCGCTTTACCTGTCCGACCTCGCCCTCGCCTCCTGTCTCGGCCTCGACCGGGCGTCCCATCTCGCCGCTCTGTTCGCCGACGCTCCGCCCGGCCGCTTCACCCCCTGGCCGGGCGGGCGCACCCTGGTCGGCGCCCTGCCCGCGCCGCTGCCGCCGTTGCCGGCGGCGCTGGCCGGGTTCGATTGCCGCAACAACCGGCTGCTGTGGCAGCTCGCCGGCCAGATCCGGCCGGCGGTGACCGCGGCGGCGGCGCGGTTCGGACCCGACCGCGTCGCGGTGGTGATCGGCACCAGCACCGGCGGCATCGCCGAGGGCGAGTCGGCGCTGGCCGCCCATCTGGCGGAGGGATGCTGGCCGGCCGGGTTTCATTACCGCCAGCAGGAACTGGCCGGCGGCGCCGAGATGCTGGCGCGCGGGCTGGGGCTGGCGGGGCCGGCGCTGGCGGTGGCCACCGCCTGTTCGTCGGGAGCCAAGGCCTTCGCCGCCGCCCGCCGGCTGATCCGGCTCGGGCTGGCCGACGCGGCGCTGGTCGGCGGTGCCGACACCCTGTGCGCGATGACAATCGCCGGCTTCTCGGCGCTGGAGGCGGTGGCGGCGGGGCCGTGCCGGCCGTTCAGCCGCGACCGCGACGGCATCACCATCGGCGAGGGTGGGGCGCTGTTCCTGGTCGGGCCGGATCCGGCCCCGGTCGCTCTGCTGGGGATCGGCGAAAGCTCGGACGCCCATCATGTCAGCGCCCCCGACCCCAGCGGGCGCGGCGCGGCGCTGGCGATGCGCCGGGCGCTCGACGATGCCGGGCTCGCTCCGGCGGCGATCGGCTATCTCAATCTGCACGGCACCGCCACCCGGCTCAACGACGCGATGGAGGGACGGGCGGTCGCCACTTTGTTCGAGCCGCCGCCGCCCTGCGGCTCGACCAAGGGGCTGACCGGCCATACCCTCGGCGCCGCCGGGGCGATCGAGGCCGGGCTGGCCTGGCTGACCCTCCATCCCGACTGGAATCCCGGCCGCCTTCTGCCGCTCCATCGCTGGGACGGCGCCGCCGATCCCGACATCCCGCCGCTCGATCTGGTCGGGCCGGGTCGCACCCTGGCCGCCGGCACGGCGGTGATGAGCAGTTCCTTCGCCTTCGGCGGCAGCAACTGCGCCCTGATCCTGGGAGAGGGAGAATGAGCGGAGGCATGGCGGCCCGCCCGGTCCCCTGGCCGATCACCGCGCTGCTGCCGCACGCGCCGCCGCTGCGGCTGCTCGACCGGCTGCTCGGCTACGACGACACCGCCGCCCGTAGCGAGGTGACCCTCCGCCCCGACCATCCCTTCGCCCGCGCCGGGCGGGTCGGCGCCCATGTCGGGCTCGAGCTGATGGCCCAGGGCTGCGGCGCCCATGTCGGCGCGCTGGCGCGCGAACGGGGCACGCCGGTGCGGTTGGGCCTCCTGCTCGGCAGCCGCGATTTCCGCGCCGATCCGGCCGGCTTCGCCGTCGGCGACCGGCTGGAGATCGTGGTCGAGCAGGCGATGAGCGAGGCGGGGATGGGGGTTTACGACTGCCGGATCGAACGCGACGGGGCGGTGGTCGCCTCGGCGCGGCTGACGCTGTACCAGCCCGACGATCCGGCGGCGATCGAGGCGATGATGAGGGGAACACCATGACGGACGACACCGCGCGGACCATTCTGGTCACCGGGGCGAGCAAGGGAATCGGCCGGGCGATCGCGCTCCGGCTGGCGGCCGACGGCTTCACCGTCGGGGTGCATTACCACCGCGACCGCGCCGGGGCCGAGGCGACGGCGGCGGCGGTGATGGCGGCGGGCGGCACCGCTTTCGTGCTCGGCTTCGATCTGGCCGACCGTGCCGGCACCCGCGCCGTGCTGGAAGAGATGGTGGCGGCGCGCGGCGCGCCGTGGGGGGTGGTGCTGAATGCCGGCATCGCCCGCGACGCCGCCTTTCCGGCGATGACCGAGCTTGACTGGGACAGCGTGATCGACACCGATCTCGACGGCTTCTACGCCGTGCTGCATCCGCTGGTGATGCCGATGGTCCAGGCCCGGCGCGGCGGGCGGATGGTCACCCTGTCCTCGGTGTCGGGTCAGGTCGGCAATCGCGGTCAGGTCAATTACTCGGCGGCCAAGGCCGGACTGATCGGCGCCACCAAGGCGCTGGCGCTGGAACTGGCCAAACGCTCGATCACCGTCAATTGCGTCGCCCCCGGTATCGTCGAAACCGCGATGACCGCCGATCTGCCCAAGGACGAGATCGCCAAACTGGTGCCGATGCGCCGTCTGGGCCGGCCGGAGGAGGTGGCGGCGGTGGTGGCCTTCCTCTGCTCCGATCAGGCCTCCTACCTGACCCGGCAGGTGATCGCGGTCAACGGGGGGATGATCTGATGCGGCGGGTGGTCATCACCGGGATGGGCGGCATTACCGCGCTGGGCGACGATTGGGCGGCGGTGCGGGCCAACCTCGCCGCCGGCCGCACCGCGATCCGGCGGATGGCCGCGTGGGATCGCTTCGACGGGCTCAACACCCGCCTCGCCGCCCCGATCGAGCATTTCGTGATTCCCGAGTCCTGGCCGCGCAAGAAGACCCGCACCATGGGCCGGGTGGCGCAATTGGCGGTGGCGGCGAGCGAACGGGCGCTGGCGGCGGCCGGCCTGCTCGACGATCCGCTGCTGCGCTCGGGCCGGGTCGGCGCCGCCTACGGCTCGTCGTTCGGCAGCCCCGACGCGGTGCTCGGCTTCTACGAACTGAAGCTGCACGGCCGGTCGAAGGCGCTCAACGCCACCACCTACATCCGGATGATGGGCCACACCACCCTGGTCAATCTCGGCCTGTTCTTCGGCCTGACCGGGCGGATGATCCCGACCTCCAACGCCTGCACCTCGGGCAGTCAGGCGATCGGCTTCGCCGCCGAGAGCATCCGCCTCGGCGCCGCCGACGTGATGCTGGCCGGCGGCGCCGAGGAACTCGACGTCACCGACGCGGCGGTGTTCGACACCCTGTTCGCCACCTCGACCCGCAACGAGGCCCCCGAGCTGACTCCGCGCCCGTTCGACCGCGACCGTGACGGGCTGGTGATCGGCGAGGGCGCCGCCACACTGGTGCTGGAGGAATACGAGCACGCCCGGGCGCGGGGGGCGACGATCTTCGCCGAACTGGCCGGTTTCGCCACCAACGCCGACGGCAACCACGTCACCCAGCCCCAGCCGGAGACGATGAGCCGGGCGCTGACGCTGGCGCTCGAAAACGCCGGCCTGCCGGCCGACGCGATCGGCTTCGTCAGCGGCCACGGCACCGCCACCGCGGGCGGCGACATCGCCGAGGCCGAGGCCACCCGCGCCGCGCTGGGCGAGGGCGTGCCGATCCATTCGCTGAAGGGCCATTTCGGCCACAGCCTCGGCGCCTGCGGCGCGATCGAGGCGTGGCTGGGGATCGAGATGCTGCGCGAGGGCTGGGTCTGCCCCACCGCCAATCTGGCCCATGTCGATCCGCGCTGCGCCGGGCTCGATCACATCCTGGGCCGCGCGCGGCGGATCGAGACCGAGCATTTCCTCTCCAGCAATTTCGCCTTCGGCGGGGTCAACAGCGCGCTGGTCTTCCGCCGGATGTGAAGCGGCGCTACCATCCTCGCCCGCGCGCCGCCCCCGTCCCCGGGGACGGCGCCGGCCTGTTGTTCCCCCCGCAGAGGACGGCCCCATGCTCGATTTCGCCTATGTCAATCCGACCAAGATCCTGTTCGGCGCCGGCTGTATCGCCAAGCTGGGCAAGGAAATTCCGGCCGACGCCCATGTGCTGGTCACCTATGGCGGCGGCAGCGCCGAGCGCAACGGCACCCTGGCCGAGGTCGAGGCCGCCCTGCCCGGCCGCCGGATCAGCCGCTTCGGCGGGATCGAGCCCAACCCGACCTACGAGACCCTGATGCGCGCGGTCGAGCAGGCCCGCCGCGACGGAGTCGATTTCCTGGTGGCGGTCGGCGGCGGCTCGGTGATCGACGGCACCAAATTCATCGCCGCCGCGATCCCGTTCGAGGGCGAGCCGTGGGATATCCTGGCCCGGCAGGCCCGCGTCACCCGGGCGGTGCCGCTGGGCGTGGTGCTGACCCTGCCGGCGACCGGCTCGGAATCCAACGCCTTCGCCGTCATCAGCCGCGCCGCCACCCAGGACAAGCTGGCTTTCTCGACCCCGAAGGTTTTCCCCCGCGTCGCCGCGCTCGACCCGGCCCGCACCGTCAGCCTGCCCGAGCGGCAGGTCGCCAACGGCATCGTCGATGCCTTCGTCCACGTCATCGAGCAGTACCTGACCTATCCGGCCGATGCCCCGTTGCAGGACCGCCTCGCCGAGGGGATCCTGCTGACCCTGATCGAGGAAGGCCCGAAGACCCTGGCCGATCCCTCCGCGCCGGGGCCGCGCGGCACCCTGATGTGGTGCGCCACCCTCGGCCTCAACGGCCTGATCGGCGCCGGGGTGCCGCAGGACTGGGCCACCCACCTGATCGGTCACGAAATCACCGCGCTGACCGGGCTCGATCACGGCCGGACTCTGGCGATCGTGCTGCCGGCCCTGCTCGACGTCCGCCGCGAGGCCAAGCGCGCCAAGCTGATCCAGTTTGGTCGGCGGGTATGGGGGCTGTCCGGCGACGACGACACGGTGATCGATCAGGCGATCGCCCGCACCCGGGCGTTCTTCGAATCCCTCGGCGTCGCCACCCGGCTGTCGGCGGCGGGGCTCGCCCCCGATCTGGTCGAGCGCATCCCCGAACGCCTGACCGCCCACGGCCTGACCGCGCTCGGCGAACGCCAGGATATCGGCCCCGATACCGTCGCCGAAATCCTCCGCCGCGCGCTGTAAAAAGGGAAAACGCGGGCGCTGCCCGCACCTGCCAAGGGCCGCAAGGCCCTTGGAACCCTTTCCTTTTTCGTCGGGGGCGCGGCCAATGTTTCACATGGAACATCGCCGCCGGTTTCCCTCCAAGTGAGGGGATCCAAGGGCCTGTGGCCCTTGGCGGGTGCGGGCGGAGCCCGCGAAATCAGAAGGCGAGGCTGCCGAGGGCGGCGGCGCCGAACACCACCAGCAGGGCGCCCGAGCCGTGATTGAGCAGCTTCATCCGGTGGGGGGTGAAGCGCGAGCGGGCGGCGGCGGCGGCGGCGGAGAGGGTCAGCCACCACAGTGCCGAGCCGGTGAACACCCCGCCGATCAGCAGGCCGGACTGGAGCGAGCCGTCGGCATGGCCGGAGGGGCCGAGGGCGGCGAACACGCCGACCACGCCGAGGGCGGTGCCGGGATTGGTGATGGTGATGAAGAAGGCCGAGACGAAATCGCGCCACGGCCCGGCGCGTTCGGAATCCGGATCGACCGCCACCGCCGCGCTGCGCCAGGAATGGACGCCGAGGCCGATCATGAACAATCCGCCGACGATCTTCAGCGCCTCGGTATGGCCTTCGAGCGCGGTGATTACCGCGCCGATCCCCAGCACCGTCACCGCGCCGAACAAGGTGTCGGCCAGCGCCGCGCCCAGGCCGGCGAGGAAGGCGGCGAAGTGGCCGTCGGCCAGCGCCTTGCGGATACAGAGGATGCCCACCGGCCCGATCGGTGCCGCCACCGCGAAGCCGATGGCCAGTCCGCGCAGGAACAGGGTGATTTCAGTTTCTAAAATCGGTGGATCCTCCGGCGGTCGCGGCGGGGCTCAGCGGGTGGCGATCACCGCCACCGTCGCCTGGGTGGCGGCGATCAGGTCGGCCGGCGCCGCCTTGATCTGCAAGCCGCGTTGACCGCCATTGACGACGATGAACAGATGGTCGAGCGCGCTCTGGTCGAACAGGGTGCGCAGGCGTTTCTTTTGGCCGAGCGGCGAGATGCCGCCGACCTTGTAGCCCGACAGCCGTTCCGCCTCGGGCACCGGCATCATCCGGATCGCCTTCTTGCCGGCGGCGTGGGCCAGCGCCTTGAGATCGAGTTCGTGGTCGGACGGCACCACCGCGATCAGCGCCTCGTCGCCGGCAGTGACCATCAGGGTCTTGAACACCTGGGCGGCGGGCAGACCGAGCGCGGCGGCGGCGGCCAGCCCGATCGAGGCGGCGTCGGGATCGTAATCGTAGGACAGCAGTTCAAACGGTTTGCCGGCGCGCTGCATCGCGGCGGTGGCCGGGGTGGCCCTGCTCATGCCCTGCTCCTTCCGACGCCGGGGCGGATCGTCAGCGTCCGCCCGGCTTCCTGGCCGGCGGCGAAGGCGTTGGCGGCGACCCGCTTGCCCGAGGCGCGGCCCCGGCGCAGGGTCAGGTCGAGCCGGGCGAATTCGGCCTCGACCACCGCCTGACGCACCACCACCAGATCGCGGCCGCTGCCGGCGCGGGTGGCCTCGTCGCGCTCCCGCTTCATTTCGCCCAGCCGCTCGGCCACCGACACCGCCATTCCGAACAGGAACGAGCCCTTTTCGTCGCGGCCATAGCGGATCAGCCGCTGGTCGCGGCGGTGGCGCTCCCATTCGGTCTGCATCGCGGTGGCGACGATGTCATGGACGTATTGCGCCAGTTCCAGGCTGGCGGGCAGACCGAAAAAGACGTAGCGGATGCCGGCCTCGGGGTCGCTTTCCCGCCACACCTTGCAATCGCAATAGGCGGCGATGGCGGGAATGCAGGCCGAGATCGGCTGGCGCTGCTTGCGGCGGGTCTCGATCTCCAGCCGGGCGCAGGCGGTTTCGCGCAGGTCGAGATCGCTGACCGACAGATCGTGGCGGTCGAGCAGCTCCGCCACCTTGGCCGCCGCCGCCAACGCCTCCTCCTCGGTGCAGCCGTTGGCGGTGGTCTTGGCCCGCAACGCCTGGATCCGGGCCTTCAGCCGGTCGAGATCGGGGGTCATCCTGCTGCCCTTTGCGCCGTTGTCCCGACCGGGCCGGCCAGGCTCAGCCGACCGGCTTCGACCAGCGCGAGGCCGGATAGCGGTGCGGCGCCGGTTCGCCCTCGCCCTCGCCCGCCGCCTCGCCGGCGGCCGGAGCTTCCGCCGCCGCGTCGCGCTTGCGGCTGGTGCCGAGGCCGATCGCCTTGGCCAGCTGGGAGCGGTGGGCGGCGTAGGAGGGGGCGACCATCGGATAATCGGACGGCAGCGACCATTTGGCCCGGTACTGATCGACGGTCAGGCCGTGGGCGGTGGCGATATGGCGCTTCAGCATCTTCTGCGGCTTGCCGCATTCAAGACAGACGATCGCGTCGGGAGTCACCGACTTGCGCACCGACACCATCGGCTGCTGCCGTTCGGCCGGTTCGGGGGCGGGGGTTTCGGTCCGTTGCAAGGCGGTATGGACGGTGCGGATCAGATCGGGCAGCTCGGCGGTGGCGAGCGGATGGTTGCGCAGGTACGCGGCCACGATCTTCGCGGTCAAGTCAATCATCGAACGGCGACTCCCAACTCAGGCGAACACGGCGTCCCCCCGGCTCCAGGCCGTCCGGGCCGGTCGAGGGAGAGTTCGCCGGGCCCGGAGGGGAGGCCGTGTTTGGTCGTGTGCGAGGAGACATAGCGTCTCCTGCCGCTTCAATTCCACAGGAATCGTCGTTTCCCCTCCTGTTCTTTATGGAGGGGGGGGCTGCGCCGCGCGCGCCGGTAGCGTTACTTGCCGTTACTCCGGCGACAGGCGCTGGTGGACCCGGAACGGATGCTGGGGGTAAATGCCGAGGATGCGGACCTCGTGGCTGAAGAAATCAAGCTCCTCCAGCGCCTGTCGCAGCCCGTTGCCGGCGGGATGGCCCTCGACGTCGGCATAGAACTGGGTGGCGACGAAACCGCCGCCGACCATGTAGCTCTCCAGCCGGGTCATGTTGATGCCGTTGGTGGCGAAGCCGCCCAGCGCCTTGTACAGCGCGGCGGCGACGTTGCGGACCCGGAAGACGAAGGTGGTGACGCAGGGCAGGTTGGGATTGGGCTCGATCGCCTCGCGCGCCAGCACCACGAAGCGGGTGGTGTTGTGCTCGGCATCCTCGATTCCGGCCCGCAGCGACACCAGCCCGTTGATCTCGGCCGCCAGTTCCGAGGCGATCGCGGCGAAGGTCGGGTCCTGGCGCGCCGCGACCTCGGCGGCGGCCCCGGCGGTGTCGGCGCCGACGATGGCGGTGAGGCCCAGCTCGCGCACCAGACCCCGGCACTGGCCGAGGGCGTGGACGTGGCTCTTGACGCTCTTGATCTGGTCGATCCGCGCCCCGGGAATGGCCAGCAGATGGTGGCTGATCCGCTCGTAATGCTCGGCGATGATGTGCAGGCCGGCATAGGGGATCAGGTGATGGACGTCGGCGACCCGGCCGGCCAGCGAATTCTCGATCGGGATCATCGCATAGCGGGCGCGGCCCTCGCGCACGGCGGCGAAGGCGTCCTCGAAGGTCCGGCAGGGCAGCGGCGCCATGCCGGGATAGGCCTGGCGGCAGGCGAGATGGGAATAGGCGCCGGGCTCGCCCTGAAAGGCGATGGCCAGGCCGGGATCGGGGAGATCGTTCATCGGGGACCCCATCAGGACGGGTCGGCGAGCAGGGCGCGGGCCCGCTCAAGGTCGGCGGGAGTATCGACACCGAGCGGAACGGTGTCAACCAGGGCGGCGTCGATGCGCATGCCGTGTTCCAGCGCCCGCAATTGTTCGAGTTTCTCGCGCCGTTCCAGCACCCCGGGCTCAAGCGCGACGAAGCGTTCGAGCGCGGCGCGGCGATAGGCGTAGATGCCGAGATGGTGATAAAGCGGCCCGTCATTGGCCGGCACGGTGGCGCGGCTGAAATAAAGGGCGCGGGCGATCCGTTGGCCCGGGGCGAGGCCGAGCACCGCCTTGACCACGTTGGGGTCGGTGCGTTCCTCGGCGCGGCTGATCGCGACCACCAGGGTGGCGAGATCGACCGAAGGTTCGGCCAAGGGCGTCAGCACCGCGCCGACCAGGGCCGGGTCGAGCGTCGGCAGGTCGCCCTGAAGATTGACGATCACGTCGTGGCGGCCGGCGGGATCGAACCGGCCGACCGCCTCCCACACCCGGTCGGAGCCGGAGGGATGATCGGGCCGGGTCAGCACCGCGACGCCGCCATGGTCGCGCACCGCCTGGGCGATTTCCTCCTCGCCGGCGGCGACCACCACCGGGCCGACCCCGGCCTCGACGGCGCGGCGCCAGACATGGACGATCATCGGCACGCCGTGGATGTCGGCCAGCGGCTTGCCCGGCAGGCGGGAGGCCTGCATCCGGGCGGGGATCACGATCAGCGGGGCGGTAACGGCCATCAGGGCGACTCCGGGCGGGGAAACCGATCCAAGGGCGGCGACGATACATCCGTCGCGCCGCCTTTGCGACAGGCTTGGCCGGCCGCGGCGAACATGGTTGAATTGCCCCCCCGTCACCAGCCAGGGGGGCCCGCCCGTGATCTCCGCCTTGTGGAAAGCCTTCGCCCAATTGGGCGACCCCGGCCTGCGCCGGGTGCTGCGCCGGGGGGTGCTGGCCGCGCTCGGCTGCTGGATCGCCCTGGCCGGCGGGGCGACGGTGGCGATCCATTATTTCCATTTCTTCGAATCCGGCTGGGCCGATGTCGGCACCGGGGCGGCGCTCGGGGTGGTGGCGTGGCTGGTGCCGGCGCTGTTCTTCTCGGCGCTGGCCACCTTCGTGATGAGCTTCTTCCTCGACGAGATCGCCGAGGCGGTCGAGGCGCGCCATTATCCCGGTCTGCCGCCGGCGCGGGTTCCGCCCTGGCGCGAGATCCTGGCCGGCTCGACCCGCTTCCTGGTGGTGATGGTGGCGGTGACCCTGCTGGCGGCGCCGCTCTATCTCGCCTTGCTGCTGGTCGGGCTCGGGCTGATCCTCAATTATCTGGTCAACGGCTATCTGCTCGGGCGGGAATATTTCGAGTTGGTGGCGTCGCGCCGCCTGACACCGGATCAGGTGCGGGCCCAGCTTCACCTTCATCTCGGCCGGCTGTGGCTGGCCGGGGCGGTCATCAATCTGCTGTTCCAGATCCCGTTGCTCAATCTCGCCGCGCCGGTGCTGGCCACCGCCTTCATGGTCCATCTCGACCGCGCTTTGCCGCCGGCGCCGCCGCCGGAACGGGTGCCGGCATGAGGGCGCTTCGTCTCGCCGCCGCCGCCGGGCTGGTCCTGTTGGCCGCGGCCTGCGCCGGGCCGTCCGGGCCGGGGGCGGGCGGGGGGCCGGCGGCGGTCGCGCCCGTGCCGACCGGGCGGGCGGCACCAGGGTCGCTTGAGGCGCTCAACGGGGTGCAGGCGGCGGAACTGGAGCGGCGGTTCGGGGCGCCGGCCTTCCGTCACAGCGATCCGCCGGCCGAGGTGTGGCAATATCGCAGCCGGGTCTGCACCCTCGATCTGTTCCTCTACCGTCAGCCGGGGGTGCCGCTGACCGTGGCCCACGCCACCGTGCGCGGGCCGGGCGGGGCCAGCATCGGCGAGGGCGATTGTCTGCGCGCGGTGCAGGGCGGTCGCTGAACGCGGGCTCTGCCCGCACCTGGCCCCGGGCCGCAAGGCCCTTGGAACCCATTCCCTGGAGTGAGGAGAGTCCGCTGTTCGATCTTGACGCGTTGGCGTTGCCCCGGTTCGAGGCCGGCACGGTTTGGCTGGCCGGGGCCGGGCCGGGCGATCCCGGGCTGCTGTCGCTGTTGACCCTGGCCGCGTTGCGGCGGGCCGACCGGGTGGTGCATGACGCGCTGATCGATCCCCGGGTGCTGGCGCTGGCCGGGCCGGGGGCGGTGCTGGAGGAATGGGGCAAGCGGGGCGGGCGGGTCTCGCCGCGTCAGGATGCGATCACCGCCCGGCTGATCGAATTGGCCGGGCAGGGGCAGCGGGTGTTGCGGCTGAAGGGCGGCGATCCGCTGGTGTTCGGGCGCGGGGCGGAAGAGGCGTTGGGGCTGGCCGCCGCCGGGGTGCCGTTCCGGCTGGTGCCCGGCATCACCGCCGGCATCGGCGGGCTGGCCTATGCCGGCATTCCGGTCAGTGCCGGCGGTGTCGCCGGCGGGGTGGCGCTGGTCACCGGGCATGGGCCGGACGGCGCCCTGCCCGACGAGATCGACCGGCTGGCGCTGGCGCCGGTGCTGGTGGTCTATATGGGGCTCGGGCATCTCGCCGCGCTGAGCGAACGGCTGATCGCCGCCGGGCGCGATCCGGCCGAGACGGCGGCGCTGGTCGAGGCGGCGGCGACCCCGGCGCAGCGGGTGGTGGAAACAAGTGTCGCGGCGCTGGCCGGGGCGGCGGCGGCGGCCGGGATCAAGGCCCCGGCGCTGGTGGTGGTCGGGCCGGTGGTGGCGCTGCGGGCGCGGCTCGATTGGTGGCGGCCGGAAACGGAGGGCTGACGGATGCACGGGTCTCACCCCTTGCCCGGGCTGGCGCTGTGCGGCGACGGCGGCGGGATCGCCCTCGCCCTGTTCGCCGCCGGGCTGATCGGCAGTCTGGCCCATTGCAGTCTGATGTGCGGGCCGCTGGTGCTGGCCCAGGTGATGGCCCGGCTCGGGGCGATTCCCGCCGGTCCCGGCGGCGAGCTGCGCCGGCTGGCCGGGGCGGCGCTGCTGCCCTATCACGCCGGGCGGCTGCTGACCTATGCCGGGCTCGGCGCCCTCGCCGCCGCCGGGGCCGGGTTGCTGCGCGATCTGCCGGCGGCGCGGTATGTCGGGGCGGGATTGCTGGCGTTGGCGGCGCTGCTGCTGGCCCTCCAGGCGGTGCCGCGTGCCGGTGTCGCCGGGTTCGCTGTCGCCGGGGGCGGCTGGGCGCGGCGGCTCGGGCCGCTGCTGGCGGCACCGACCGGCGGGCGCGGGCTGCTGCTCGGGCTGGCGCTGGGGCTGCTGCCTTGCGGCCTGCTCTACGCCGCGCTGGCGGCGGCGGCGGCGACGGGGGATCCCGGGCGCGGCGCGCTGGCGATGGCGGCGTTCGGACTCGGCACCGTGCCGATGCTGGCGGCGATCGCCCTGCTGGGCGAGGGGGTGGCCGGGCCTTGGCGCCAGCGCCTGCGCCGGTTTGCCCCGCTGCTGCTGCTGGTCAATGCCGGCTGGCTGGGAGTGCTGGCGGTCCGGTTGGCGCTGGGGGAGGGCGGACCGTGACCGCCCCTGGCCTGATCGTCGCCGCGCCCGCGTCGGGCAGCGGCAAGACCTCGGTGACGCTCGGCCTGCTGCGGGCGCTGCGCCGGCGCGGGCTGCGGGTGGCCTCGGCCAAGGTCGGTCCCGATTTCATCGACCCCGCCTTTCATGCCGCCGCCAGCGGCCGGCCCTGCCTGTCGCTCGACGGCTGGGCGATGCGGCCACCCACCCTGGCCGGATTGGTGGCCGGATTGGGCGCCGACGCCGATCTGGTGATCTGCGAAGGGGTGATGGGCCTGTTCGACGGCGCCCTGGTCGCCCCCGGCCAGCCCGACGGCAGTACCGCCGCGCTGGCGCTGGCGACCGGCTGGCCGGTGCTGCTGGTGATCGACGGACGGGGGATGATCGCCTCGGCGGCGGCGGTGCTGGCCGGGTTCGACCGGCTGCGGCCCGGCCCCGGCATCGCCGGGGTGGTGTTCAACCGGGTGCGCAGTCCGCGCGCGGCGGCGGCGATCGCCAGCGCCAGCCGCGCCGCCTGCCCCGAGGTGGTCCAGCTCGGCACGGTGCCGCCGCTGAGCGGGCTCGAACTGGACAGCCGCCATCTCGGTCTGGTCCAGGCGGCGGAACATGCCGACCTCGAGGCCCGGCTCGACGCCACCGCCGACCGGCTGGCCGAGACGCTCGACCTCGACGCCCTGATCGCGCTGGCCCGCCCGGCCCGTTTGACCGCCCCGCCCCCCTGCCCGCTGCCGCCGCTCGGCCAGCGCATCGCCTATGCCAGCGATCTGGCCTGCGCCTTCGCCTATCCCGCCACCCTGGCCGGCTGGCGCGCCGCCGGAGCCGAATTGCTGCCGTTCTCGCCGCTGGCCGACCAGTCCCCCGACCCCACGGCCGACGCGGTCTACCTGCCCGGCGGCTATCCCGAACTGCACCCCGCCCGCCTCGCCGCCAACCATGTCTTCCTGTCGGGCGTGCGCGCCGCCGCCGCGCGCGGGGCGGCGGTGTTCGGCGAATGCGGCGGCTATATTCTGCTGGGACGGGGCCTGGAGGATCAGGACGGCACCCGCCATGCCTTCCTCGGCCTGCTCGGGCTGGAAACCTCGTTCGCCCGCCCGCGCCTGCATCTCGGCTACCGCCAAGCGGCAACGCTGACCGCCGGCCCGCTCGGTCCGGCCGGCGCCGCGTTTCGCGGCCACGAATTCCACTACGCCCGGGTTTTATCGGAGGACGGCCCCCCGCTGTTCACGATTCGCGGCGCCGATGGCGGCGACCTGGGCACTTGCGGCCTGAGCGACGGCCGGGTGGCGGGCTCATTCGTCCACTTGATCGACCAAGCTTAAACCAAAGGAGATCTGGCCGGGATTGTTTGGACAGAATCCGGCGGAGTTTAAGTGGATCGCCTGCCGGCATCCGCCTTGTACTGCTCGCACAAATCCTTCAGCGGGGTGCTGAGGCCCCTGGCGGTCTTGTACCAACGCGACGCCTTCCTGATCCCGGCGCGGGCCTCGATCTCCTCGGCGGCGATCAGCAGCGCCTGCTCCAGGCTGCCGTGGTAGGTGTTGAGGGCCTCTTCCAGTCGGATCTTACCGAGCCGCAGGTCGCGCAGTTTGCGGGCCTGCTTCAGATCGCGGATCTCGCGGCCGTGGGGGCGTCCGGTGCGGGGATTGGTGCGTCCAACCAGCGCGATGGGAGTGACCATGCGGAAGCATCATCCGGTGCCCTGGCCGCGCGGCTGGAACAGGAAGAGAGTGTCGATCATGTCCGCGTTGTACATCGTGGACAACGGACTGTTCAACAACGTGCCGAATTTTTCTTTGAAATCAACGCCTTATACCAATCTGCGTTGATTATAACTCATGTATGGGATTCCCAAGGCGGCGTGAATATGAGTCACTCTGGCCAATAGCTGGAGTTTTGATATGGCTGCGCCGATCCCGCTGCGCCTTGATTACGATGATCCCCGCCTTCGAGCCCTGGCTCGGCGATGTCGCGACGCCGACCAGACGCGGCGATTGTTGGCGCTGGCGTCGATCTACGACGGTGGCAGCCGGCGATCGGCGGCGAAGCTTGGTGGTGTCGGTCTGCAAATAGTCCGGGACTGGGTTCTGCGCTTCAACGCGCACGGGCCGGAAGGGTTGATCAGCCGCAAGGCGCCGGGGCAGACGTCGAAGCTGAATGCCGCCCAGCGCCAGGCACTGGCC
>JBDLVO010000468.1:0-2960 GCA_039804805.1 Pseudomonadota bacterium | reverse complement strand
CCGGCAGCGAGCGGTAGATGCCGTAGCCGCCGAACAATTCGTCGGCGCCGTCGCCCGACAGCGCCACCGTCACCCGCCGCCGGGTCTCGCGCGCCAGCAGCACGGTCGGCAGCGCCGCCGGATCGGCGAACGGCTCGTCATAAAGGCGCGGCAGATCGGGCACCAGCGCCAGCGCCGCCGCCTCGTCGACACGGATCTCGGTATGACGGGTGCCGAGTTCGGTGGCGACGGCGCGGGCATGGGCGCTCTCGTCGAGCCCGGCCTGATCGAAGCCGACGGTGAAGGAATGGACCGGGGCGTCGCTGGCCTGGCTCATCAGCGCGGCGGTCAGCGAGGAATCGATTCCGCCCGACAGGAACACCCCGACC
The DNA here is from genome assembly GCA_039804805.1 of Pseudomonadota bacterium. Taxonomy (GTDB): domain Bacteria; phylum Pseudomonadota; class Alphaproteobacteria; order Rhodospirillales; family Magnetospirillaceae; genus Phaeospirillum. Next base: position 2,592 of record JBDLVO010000468.1, on the reverse strand, counting down.
GGCACGTCGGCCTGCATCCGCAGCCGCACCGCCTCGGCCATCAGGGCGTCGAGCCGCTCGACCGCCTCGTCGCGGCTGCCCTGGAAGCTGCCGGCCAGCGCCGCCGCGCGTTCCGGCGCCGACCAGTAGCGCCGCGACCGCGTGGTGCCGTCGGCGGCGACGGTCAGCAGGGTGCCGGCCTCCAGCTTGCGGGCGCGGCGGTGGATGGTGGCCGGGGCCGGCACCCAGCCGAGGCGGAGATAGGCGGCCAGCGCGTCGCGGTCGATCGCCCCGTCCCAGCAGGGATGAACCCGCAGCGCCCGCAATTCCGAGCCGAACAGCAGCGCCCCGCCGCTTTCGCCCCAATAGAGCGGCTTTTCGCCGAAGCGGTCGCGCCCCAGCGTCAGCTCGCGCCGGGCACGGTCCCACAGAGCGAAGGCGAACATCCCGTCGGCGCGCCCGACCGCCGCGTCCACCCCCCAGGTGGCGATCGCCTCCAGCAGCACCTCGGTGTCGGAATGGCCGCGCCAGGGCCGGTCGCGCCCCAGCCGGTCGCGCAATTCGGCGTGGTTGTAGATCTCGCCGTTGAAGGTCAGCACCCAGCGGCCGTCGTGGGAATGCATCGGCTGGCGGCCGTGCGGGCTGAGGTCGAGGATCGCCAGTCGGCGGAAACCGAGCCCGATCCCCGCCGCCGGATCGGCCCAGGCATCGGCATCGTCGGGGCCGCGATGAATCAGCGTCGCCGCCATCGCCGCCGCCGTCGCGCGCGGCTCGGGGGTGGAGCGGGTCAGATCGAGAAAACCGGCGAAACCGCACATGCGGCGACTCCCTTGATTCGAGGCGGACGCCCAGGCGCTTTTTTGAGGGGTGATGCGGGCTCCGCCCACACCCGCCAAGGGCCGCAAGGCCCTTGGAACCCTTTGGGGGGGTGAGCGCCGACACGTCTTTCAGCTTGGGCGCGGGCATTGATCGCGCGAAGGACAAGGAAAGGGATCCAAGGGCCTTGCGGCCCTTGGCGGGTGTGGGCGGAGCCCGCGAACCTTCTGCCATCACCCGGGAACCCGATCAGAGCCTCCTGAAAAAGTGCGAACTCAATTAACGCCTGCCCCGGCCAAATGGCGCCGAAGCAGGATAAACCGGCTTAGGCCCGGCGCAGCGCCCAGGCCCAGCCGGGCACGTCGGCGCCGGCCTCGCGCCGGGTGACGGTGGGGTCGAGGCACAGCGGCGCCAACCCGGCGGCGGCGGCGGCGGCGGCGAGATAGGGCGCGCCATGGGCATAGCGGTTGCCCCGGCCGAGCCGGTAGCCCCCCTCCCCCTCGGCGCGTTCGAGGGTGGCGACGAACAGCCCGCCCGGGCGCAACGCGGCGGTGATCGCGCCGAGCAGCGGGGCGAGATCGCCGAAATAGACCAGCACGTCGGCGGCGGCGATCAGGTCGTAGCTGCCGGGCCGGTCCGCCAGCAGCCCGACCAGTTCGCCGACGTCGAGCCGGTCGTACAGACCGCGCTGGGCGGCGCGCTCGACCATCGCCGGCGACAGGTCGATCCCGTCGAGCCGCGCCGCGCGCGGCCGCAGCACCGGTCCGGCCAGACCGGTGCCGCAACCGGCATCGAGCACGGCGAGGCCGCGCGCGTCGGGCCACAGCAGGTCGAGCAGGGCGCCGATCCGTTGCGGGCCGCAATACGCGAGCTGGCCGACCAGGGCGGCGTCGAAACGCGGGGCGTAATCGTCGAACAACTGGCGGACATAGGCCTCGGGGGCCCGTTCGGGCAAAGCGGCGGCATCGAGCTGGGCGAGGCCGAGCGCGGCGCCGACCCGATCGTCGGGATCGAGGCTCAGGCTGGCGCGGTAATGCTCGGCGGCGCGCCCGGCCTGACCGAGGGCGCGGCAGCTTTCGGCCAGACACCAATGCGCCTCGGCCGACTCGGGCGCCAGCGCCACCGCCCGCTCGAACGCCGCCGCCGCCCCTTCGTGATGGTGGCGGGCGGCGCGGGCCTGCCCCAGTTCCAGCCACACCGCCGGGTCCTTGGGCGCCAGATGCGCCGCCCGCTCGGCCTCGGCCTGGGCGGCGTCGAGCCGGCCCTGCCGCCGCAGCACCCCGGCCAGGGCGGTGGCGGTCGCGGCGTGGTCGGGCCGCAGCTCAGCGGCGCCGGCCAGGATGGTTTCGGCCGGGGCGAAGCGGCCGAGCGCGACCAGCACCAGCCCGTAATCATAAAGCGCGGTCGGCCAGTCCGGCCGCAGCGCCAGGGCGCGTTCGAGGAAGCCCGCCGCCAGATCGGGCTGGCCGGCCTCGTGCAGCAGCGCGCCCAGCCGGCACAGCGCCTCGGCATGGCGGGGATGGGCGGCGACGGCGGCGCGGCAGGCGGCGATCGCCTCGTCGCGCCGGCCCTGGCGGGCGAGGATCTCGCCCAGCCGGGCATGGGCCTCGGCATGGGCCGGATCGGCGGCGAGCAGGGCGCGGTATTCCCGGGTCGCCCCGATATCGTCGCCGAGGGATTCCAGCGCCCGGCCCAGCGCCAGCCGGGGCACCGGCTGGGTCGGATCGACCGCCACCGCCTGGGTGAGGAACTCGACCGCCTTGCGGGTCAGGCCCTGGCGCTGGGCGATCAGGCCGA